>DATAXU010000266.1:0-5294 GCA_036272955.1 Verrucomicrobiia bacterium | reverse complement strand
GCGAAGATTGAGTTTGCGATGCCCGATGTCTTGCACAAATTCCGCGCCGGTCATCGCATTATGGTGCAAATTCAGAGCAGTTGGTTTCCAATGGTGGACCGCAACCCGCAGCAATTCGAAGACATCCCGTCTGCCAAGGCGTCGGATTTCAAAAAAGCTGTCGAACGAATCTATCGAGGCGGGGATGACGGCACGCGAATAGACGTTTTGGTGACGGATTAAATGTTCAAAAGGTCTTGAAGTTTTGCGTCATTCGGCGCATACCGTCCCGAATCCATGGTGGGAACATTTCGCAAGAAAAGCCGGCTTTCCCTGCGCCCGCGTGTGGCGTTGCTCATCGAGTCCTCGCGCGCGTACGGGCGCGGCACGTTGCTGGGCATTGCCAAATACGTGCGCGAACATGGGTCGTGGTCCATTTTCTTCCAGGAACGCGGGCTTGGCGACGTCGCCCCGGCATGGCTGAAGAATTGGGAGGGCGACGGCATTCTGGCGCGCGTGGAAACTGCCCAAATGGCAAATGCCATCACCCGCATCGGCGTCCCGGCGGTCGATTTGCGCTACCTTCTCACGGTGTTGAAAATCCCGTCCGTCCGCACGGATGATGAAGCGGCGACCAGCCTGGCGTGGGAACATTTGCGGGAGCGCGGATTTCACCATTTCGCCTACTGCGGCTTCAACGGCGCGGATTATTCCGATATTCGGCGCGATCAATTTGCGCAACGGGCGGCCGACGCCGGCCTGCGCTGCCATGTCTTTGTCGATCCTCACCAGCCCTTCGAAGGCACGACCCTCAAACACGAGGAAACCGGCCTGACAGACGGCGAGGCCGTCGCGCAATGGATCAAGACTTTGCCCAAACCGATCGGCTTGATGGCGTGCAATGATATTCGCGGCCAGCAAGTCCTCAACGCCTGCCGCGCCGTGGGCGTCGCCGTGCCGGACGAGGTGGCTGTCATCGGCATCGATAACGACGAAGTTTTGTGCGAGCTGTCCGATCCGCCGCTTTCCAGCGTGGTGCCCAATACCGAACGAATCGGTTACGCGGCCGCGGCGTTGCTGGATCATATGATGGCCGGCAAAAAAGCGCCGAAACAACCGCTGGTGATCGGCCCGCTGGGCATCGTCACGAGGCGTTCCACCGATGTTTTGGCCATTGAAGACCGGCACATTGCGTCCGCGGTGCGTTTCATTCGCGAGCGCGCGTGCGACGGCGTGGATGTCGGAGACCTGCTGCGGGCCGTGCCGCTCTCGCGCAGCACGCTGGAGCGCCGGTTTTTCAAGGTATTGAATCGGTCGCCGAAGGAGGAAATCCTGCGGGTGCGGATGAACCGCGCGAAACAATTACTCGCCGAAACCGATTTTCCTTTGTCGTGGATCGCGGAAAAGCTCGGTCTGGAACACAGCGAATACCTGAGCGTCATCTTCAAAAAGCGGACCGGTATGACTCCAGCCAATTTCCGTGAAAGGTCGCGCCTTGCTACCGATGCCGACAAGCTTTTAACCCCCAGGACGCCGTCCACTGCTCTTGGGCAACGAACGAGGCCAGTAACGGTCAATCAAGGTTAGTAAAGGTTGTTTCAATGCCCTTATACGAATATCGAAAGAACGCCACCAACCACATTACCCTGCCTTCCCCCGCGCAAAATGCGATCGTGAACGGCACGGGGGAGGTTGTAAGTGCCATACTGGCAACTATTTGCGTTCAGAAGAAGCCCGTCGGACCCGCCACGGTCGCGGTGGACGGTTGGTATGGGGTGGATTGGGGGCGCTTGAAGGGACGGCTGTCGGATGCAGCCAAGGCGAAAGGCATTTCGATATCGCTGATTTCCACCGCCGGCCTTTATAAGGCGGAGGCCGAAATTGAGAAATATCGTCAACCTTTCGTCACGGACGATCCCTCCTTTGGTTATGTCAACCGAAACGGCTCCTTGGAAGACATTCTTGATCCTCAGAAAATCGCCGCCTTGAAAACCCGCCTTGGCTCCCGGTCGGCCAGCGATGGCGAGGCTGTCATTGTTGTCGGACCTGGCGCGGCTTCGCCGGCATTGGAGGAGCTTTTCGATCTCCGTTTCTACGCCGATTTCACAATGCAGCCGCTCCTCTGGCAGATGTGGGATGGCAAGCTGGTGACGTTTGGCCGTGACGAACCGGCCACCGGATATTTGTGGAAAAAATATTACTACTGCGACTTTTACCTTTTGCTAAGGCAGAAGAAGCAGGCTTTTGCCCGGATGGATTATTACATCGAGGCCGTGGACGCCGAGAACCTGAAAATGGTCTCCGCCGCGGGTTACAACGCTATTATTGACGAATTGGTCAGGCGCCCCATAAAACAAGTCAAGATCACCCAACCCGGCCCCTGGGGATCCTATCGTTTCAAGGAGATTTACGACGAGATACCCGGCTTGGAAAATATGGCGTGGAATGAACTGGCCGGCATCGAATTGAGCGTCCTGGTGGACGCGGGTAAGGCGACGTTCAACATGCCGTGCCAGAACATCATGCAGCGGCCCGTGCAAATCGTCGGCGAAACGGTGCATCGCCAATTCCCGGACCTTCTTCCCTTGCAGGTCTGGCTCGACGACGGCTACTTCAAGGACCCCGTCCCGTACGAGCGCGGCAGCATGCCCATCCACAATCATCCCGACACCGACTACGTCAAGAGGAACTTCAATGAACCTCTCGGACGCTACGAGACTTACTACATCGTCGAGGCTTATGAAGATGCCGGAACGATGATGGGTTTCAAGGAGTCCGCCAACCTTGAGGAGTACGAACGCCTGTGCCGTGACTCCAACAACAAAAAGGTATTTGACTGGCAAAAATTCATCTGCCGGTGGGCGACGAACGTGGGCGATCTTTTCCTGATTCCGCCCGGGACCGAACACGGCCACGGCGGCAACCAGATGATCCTTGAAATGGACACCGGCCCCAGCGTCGCCGGCACCGAGTATTCATTTTTCACCTATGATTTCGCCCGGCACACGTGGGACGACAAAGCCAAAAGCATGACCGCGCCGCCCATGAAAATGCACATCGAGCATTCGTTCCGAAACAACAAATGGCGCCGCGAAAAATACGTGCGGGAACATCTCCGTTCGCGCCCCGCAGTCGTTCGCGGCGATGGCGACACCCGCATGGACCGTTTTTCAACGGTCGATGAAATGCCCTTCGAGATCGAACGTTTCGTCTTCACCAAGCCGATGTCTCACAGCACGCAGGGGCGGTATCTTCAAGTTCCGACGGTGACGGTTGGCAAATCCGTCCTCATTCGTTCCAAGGCCAACCCGGATCTTCAAACCACGATTGAGTTTCTCCAGGCCTGCTTGATCCCCGCCGGTTTTGGTGACTACGAATTTATCAGTCCCGACGGCTCTCAATGCACCGTCGTGATGATCCGTTTGAAACAGGCATGATCGAGATGGTGATACGCGAGCCGGCCCCGGCGGAGATCGAACGAGTCGTTCATCTCTTCGCCAATGCACGGGTGCCCTCGGAGGCCCGACTGCTGGCGGCGGTGCGGAGCCGTCCGGTCGAACGTTTCACGGCGGTGGCGGCCTGGTGGCCCGAGGGAACGGCGGGGCGCTTTCAATTCGCCTGCCAGCCGGGAGTGGATCGGGCGGCGGTTCTTGGATTATTGATTGACAAGGTGGCGGAATCCGCGCGGGCGGTGGGCCTGGAAACAATTCAATATGCCAATCTGCTGACCGACGATAACCCATGGTTTGGAATCCTGCGCGCGCTGGGCTTCCACTGTTTCCGCTCCGAGCGTTCTTTTGAAATCGCGTACCAGGACGCATGGAGGCGCATCATGCAACTCCACCAAAGGCATCAGTCGCGAATCCCCGCCAGTTGGCAGGTAAAACTGATTCGGGACCTTTCCCCCGAAATCGCCCTCGGTGTCATCGGCGCGCATCGCCTCCTGCCTCCGGCGGAAGTCCGCGGCTATTGGCGGAAGAATGCACCGGGCGGCTTTACGCTGGACCTTTCTTGCGTTCTCTTCGATGGCGAGCGGCCATTCGGCGCGTTCCTGGCACGCCGGAAAGGGGATGTATATTACGTGGATGTGCAGGTCGTGCAGGAAACCAATCGGGTCCTTCGGTCCCTGGGCGATCTGTTGATGATGTATCGAATGTTTATTTTGCATCACGAGGCGGAACGCGCCGGGACGGACATTCCCATTCGCTGGCTGAAGTTTCGCAGCGGCGAAATCGAACATCGACAAACCGCCAACCTCGCCCTCCGGATGGGCGGACGCGAATTGCCGCCGCAGCGCGTGCTGGCGCGCCCTCTCTAACGCCATGGCCGGACGATTATTGCTCGTAGGCTGGGACGCGGCGGATTGGAAGATTCTGCATCCAATGATTGACGCCGGAGAAATGCCGGCGCTCCAGCGCATCGTTGAAACGGGCGCATCGGGCGCGCTTCTTTGCGTCCAGCCGCAAGTGCCCGTCGCCCAGTGGACCTCCATCGCCGCCGGAAAACGTCCATGGCAACACCGCGTCTGTCACCCTCGCATTCCGGGCAGGTCGCAGTCGCTGGCCGTTTGGGACATCCTGGGCCGTTCGGGAAAAAAAAGTCTGGTCGTCGGCTGGCCCGCGACGCATGGCGCGCGAAGCGAGCACACCGTCCTTGTGTCGGAGCGCTATGCAAATCCGACGGCCGGACCGGATGTCAAACTGTGGCCGCCGGCTGTTGCCGGGACGTATTGCCCGGAGGAGATCGCCGCACGCCTCGACCCTTTACGAAAAAGTCCGCAGGACGTCCAGGCCGATGTCATTTCGCGATACGTTCCGGATTGGAAAAAAATCGATCAAAAACGTGATCGCCGTATCGGACAATTGCGGCTTTTTCTGGCGGCCGACTTTTCGCACCAGGCCGCGATGATGGCGTTGCTTTCGGCTCGTCGGTGGGATTTTGCCGCCGTGCGTTTTCCCGCCTTGGGCGCGATCAGCCAGATTTTCCTCCCGTACCGTCCGCCGCGTCCCGCGTGGCTGCCGGAAGTGGAATTCGCCCTGTATCAGAACGTGATTCGAAATGCCTGCCGCAAATTGGACCAGATGTTGCGCCTGCTCGTCCAGGCCGCTGGACCCGATGCGGGCGTCATGGTCGTTTCGGGTCACGGAGTCAGCCAGCGCGCCATTTCGCCAACTGCGTCACGCGACAATGAGAGTTGGAAGTCGCCTCACGGAATTTTTGCCGCGTGCGGCCCCGGATTCGCCGCCGATGCGCTCGTATTTGGCGCGACTGCCCTGGATGTTTCTCCGACAATTCTCACGTATTTCGGACTTCCG
>DATAXU010000265.1:0-6241 GCA_036272955.1 Verrucomicrobiia bacterium | reverse complement strand
GCAGTGGCATGACGAGCAATCGTTTCAATTCATCGTCAGTTTTCACCACGTTTGCCTCGACGGATGGAGCCTTGCGGCGGTGTTGACGGAAATTTTCCAGGACTATGCGGCGCTACAAAGCGGAAAGGAGCAGGGGATTTTGCCGCCGCGCGCGACGTACCGGGATTTCGTGGCACTGGAGAAACGCGCGCTGGCGGAGGAGCAGACACGACGGTATTGGTCGGGGTTGCTTGCGGACGCTAGCCTGCAAACGTTGCCGCGCTGGCCGCGAGTGTTTTGCACGGGCGGGCACGAACAGAAACGGGGGCCAGAGATTATACTTGACAAAAAAATCGTGGATGGCTTGAAAGCCGTCGGGCGGCTGGCGGGCGTGCCGTTGAAATCGGTGCTCCTCGCGGCGCACCAGCGCGTGATGTCGCTGCTTTACGGGCAGACCGATGTGACCAGCGGCCTTTTGTGCAACGGGCGTCCCGAGGACGTAGATGGCGAGAAGGTCATTGGCTTGTTTTTAAACACATTGCCGTTCCGCACGCAATTGCCGGGAGGAAGCTGGCTGGAGCTTGTCAAACAGACTTTTGCCGCGGAGCAGAAAATGGCGGCGCACCGTCGTTTTCCGCTGTCCGAGATTCATAAATTGAACGGTGGACGGGCGGTGTTCGAGGCAGCGTTCGATTTTGTTCACTTCCACGTTTATAACAACCTCCAGGGAAGCGAGGGGCTTGACCTTCGGGAGGGGTGCTACTTTGAGGCGAACGATTTGACTTCGTTTACGACGTTTATGCTTGACGCCGGTGGCGCGCGGCTGGAATTGCACATCGATTACGACCCGAATGTGATTTGCGCCCGGCAAATCGAGGAAATGAGCGCCTATTACATCAATACGTTGGGCGCGATGGCGCTCAATCCGCAGGGGCGCTACGAGGAATTCTCGCCGCTGGCCGAAACGGAAGCGGAGCGAATGCTGGTGCGCTGGAATCAGACGGCGGCGGATTATCCGCGAAGCCAGTGCATTCACGAATTGTTTGAGGCCAAGGCGAAGGAGACACCTTCTGCTCCGGCGGTGACGGACGGCGAGGTGACGTGGAGGTATGCGGAATTGAATGAACGGGCCGATCGGGTGGCGCGTCGGCTCACTGCATTACAAATCGGGCCGGATGCGCTGGTGGCGATTTGCGTGGATCGTTCCGCGGACATGCTTGCCGGACTGCTGGGAATTCTCAAAGCCGGCGCGGCGTATGTGCCGATGGACCCTGCCTATCCCAAGGAGCGGCTGGCGTTCATGCTGGAAGATTCGAAGGCCGGGGTGATTTTAACCCAGCGGAAATTGGCCGGCACTTTGCCGAAAACCAACGCGCGAACGGTGTGCATTGACGCGCAGGATGAGGGCTTGGCGATCTCGGGCGGCCGCGCGCCGTGCTCCCAGGACCTTGCATATGTGATTTACACGTCCGGCTCGACCGGAAAGCCGAAGGGAGTGGCGGTCACTCACCAGGCGGTAGTGAACCTTCTGGTTTCGGCGGGGGAGCGCATCGGGTTCACCGCGGCGGACACGCTGCTGGGGGTGACGACGCTTTCGTTCGACATTGCGGGGTTGGAATTATTCCTGCCGCTGATTTCCGGGGGACATCTGACGCTGGCGAAACAGGAGACGACGTCCGACGGCCCGCGCCTGGCGCAATTAATCGAGTCCTCCGGCGCGACGGTGATGCAAGCGACGCCCACGACGTGGCGGTTGCTGGTTGAATCCGGCTGGGAGGGCAAAGAGGATTTGAGAATTTTATGCGGCGGCGAAGCGCTTTCGCGTTCGCTGGCGGACGAATTGCTGCCGCGAGCCGCCGCGCTTTGGAATTTTTACGGGCCGACGGAGACGACAATCTGGTCCACGGCATGGAAAGTCACGAAGGACGAACCAATTTCGATCGGGCATCCACTGGCGAACACGCAACTTTACATACTTGACGGCAAACTCGCACCGGTGCCGGTCGGCGCGACGGGCGAACTTCACATTGGCGGAGACGGGCTGGCGCGCGGGTACCTGGGGCGTCCGCAATTGACCGCCGAGAAGTTTATTCCCAACCCGTTTCGGAAGGACCCGAAGGCGCGTCTCTACAAGACCGGCGACTGGGCGAGGTTTCTGCCCGATGGTCGCGTCGAATGCCTCGGGCGGATCGACCAACAGGTGAAAATCCGCGGGTTCCGAATCGAGCTGGGCGAGATTGAAACCGTTTTGCGGCAGCATCCGGTCATTGCCAACGCGGTGGTCACGGCGCGGGAAAGCGAATCGAGCGGCAAGCGGCTGGTCGGCTACGTGGTGAGCAAAAACGGCGCGCCGTCGCTGTTGGAATTGCGGGAGTTTGTGCGGTCGAGATTGCCGGTTTACATGGTGCCGGCGCAATTCGTGATTTTGCCGGAATTTCCGCTGACGCCAAATGGAAAAATCGACGCGCGGCGTTTGCCGGCCCCGGAAGAGACGGCGGCGAAAGTCAATAATTACGTCGCGCCGAGGGATGAGCACGAAAGGGCGCTGGCGGAGATTTTCCAGGAAGTGTTGGATCTCAAAAAGGTAAGCGTCGAAGACGATGTGTTCGCGTTGGGGGCGGATTCACTTTCGGCAACCCGTGCCTTCGCGCGCATTAACCGGCGGTTCGGCATCGATTTACCGTTGAGGGCGATCTTTGAGCAGCGGACGGTGGCGGGGCTGGCAAATCTGGCGCGCACCGCAAAACCGGAAACAGCGCGGCGCCCGGCGATCACGCAACGGCGGTCGCGAGTCGTAACACGGGGCACGGTGGGGTTGACGTCCGCATAAAGGATAGGTCATCACCTACTTATGCCCCCCGAGAGCCAAATTTAAACTTACTCCCGAGTATGTTGCTCCAGCAGGAACAACCGCCTGAAAAATTTTCTTCTCCGCCCCAAGGCATGGCCGGCGTGCTGCCTTTGTCGTTTGCGCAGGAAGGGCTGTGGTTTTTTGAGCAAAACACGCCGGGCACAGCCACTTATAACGTTCCAGAAGCGTGGCGATTGCGGGGCGCGTTGAACGTGAACGTGCTTCAACGGAGCCTCGACGAAATCGTGGTGCGCCACGAAATTCTGCGCACGGCCATCGGCGCAAAGGGGGGCAAACCTTGCCAAATCGTCCTGCCGCCGAAACCGTTTCCGCTGATGGTGACGGACCTTCGGAACCACGCCGATCCGGCGGGGGAAGCGGAAAAACAGGCGAAGGAAGAGGCGCGGACTGCTTTTGATTTGACGCGGCAGCCGCTGGCAAGGGTCCGATTGTTTCGCATTGCCGACGACGAACATTTGCTGGTGGCGAACATGCACCACATCATTTCGGACGCATGGTCCATCGGGGTTTTCATGCGGGAATTGGCCGCGCTTTACCGCGAGGGCGCGGTCCTGGCTGCCCTGCCAATCCAGTACGGGAATTTCACGCTTTGGCAGCGGGAGTCCCTCCACGGGGATTACCTCGAAAAGAAACTCAATTATTGGCGCCAACAATTGCGCGGAGCATCGCCGATGCTGGCGTTGCCGTTGGACCGTCCGCGGCCGCAAGCGGAATCGTGCGAGGGGGCGGCGGAATTCGTGACATGGCCGGAACCGCTGGCGGCAGCGCTAAAAGACTTTTGCCGGAGCGAAGGGACGACGGTTTTCCGCGTTCTGCTCGCGGCGTTCAATATCCTACTGCAGAGATTGACGTTGCAGGACGACCTCGTGGTGGGCTGCCCATTCTCCGGCCGGGACGAAGTGGAAACCGAGGGATTGATCGGATTTTTTGTCAACGTTCAGGCCCTGCGGATACATCTTGGAAACGACCCGGTTTTTACCGATGTGCTCCGGCAAGCGGGCGAGGTCGCGCTGGGCGCCTCCATGCACCAGGAAGCGCCGCTTTCCCAAATCATCGGGACGATGGGAGCCGCACGCAGGTTAGACGCGCAAACGCTTTTTCAGGCGGTGATCGGGCTGCAGGATGATTTCACGGAGAATTGGACGCTGCCGGGACTTGTTGCGACGCACGTGGAGATGGAGAGCGGGACCGCAAAGTTCAACTTGACTCTTTTGATTACCGAGACAAGCCAGGATTTGCGGCTTCGGTTTGAATACAAGACTGCGCTGTTCAATGCCGCCACCATCCGGCGCTGGGCCGGGCAATTGCGCACGTTGGTGGAAGGCATCGTGGCGGACCCGCGCCGCCGCATTTCGGAATACTCGCTAACGACGCCCGAGGAGCGGCGGGAATTGCTGGAGTTGGGCAATCCCCCGGCCGGCGCGCGCAAGAGCGACCGGTGCGTTCACGAGATTTTCGAAGAGCAGGCGGCCAACAATCCGGAGGTCGTCGCCCTGGTTTTTGAGGGGACGGAAATGTCCTACGCGCAGTTGGATTCCGCAGGCAATGAGCTTGCCGCGAAGCTGAAGGAAGCGGGAGCCGGCGCGGGAACATTCGTGGGCCTTTGCATGGACCGGTCAATTGAAATGATCGTCGGCATGCTGGGGATACTCAAGTCAGGCGCGGCGTATTTGCCGTTGGATCCCGCGTTGCCGGAGTCGCGCATGGCGTTCGTGCTTGAGGACGCGGGAGCGATCCTGGTATTGACACGGCAAAACCTGCGCAAAAGCATCTCAGCGGGCCAGCGGAAAGTCCTTTGTATTGACGAACGCGACTGGCGCGCCGCGCCGGGGACGGCCCGACGGAGCGTCACCGCCGCCGATCCCGCCTACGTGATGTACACCTCCGGCTCAACGGGCACGCCCAAAGGAGTCGTCGTTCCTCATCGCGCGATTCCCCGGCTTGTCCGCGATGCGGGCTACGTGACGATCACGCCACGGGATGTTTTTCTGCAAATGGCGCCGATTTCGTTCGACGCCTCGACGTTCGAGATTTGGGGCGCGCTGCTCAACGGGGCGCGACTGGTGATTTTTCCGCCGCACATGCCTTCCCTTGCGGAATTGGGCCGCGAATTGATCGAGTCGCAGGTGACGATCTTATGGTTGACGGCGGGATGGTTCCATCAAATGGCGGATTCGCAACTCCCGGCGCTTCAAGGCCTGCGATATTTGCTCGCGGGAGGCGAGGCGCTTTCCGTGCCGCACGTCCTCAAAACGGTACGGGCGTTGAAAGGCTGTCAATTGGTTAATGGTTACGGCCCCACCGAAGGGACGACCTTCACCTGCTGTTACCCGGTGCCGGTGGATTGGCCGGGCGGGGCGTCCGTCCCGATTGGCAGGCCGATTAACCAGACGCGAGTCTATATACTTGACGCTGCGAGGGACCCGGTTCCAGTTGGTGTGCCGGGGGAACTCTACATTGGGGGGGACGGCTTGGCGCTTGAATACTTGAATCAGCCGGAGCTTACCGAGGAGAAATTTGTGACGGTCCGCGGGGAGCGGCTTTATCGCACCGGGGATTTGACGCGCTGGATGCCGGACGGAAATATCGAATTCCTGGGGCGAATGGACAATCAAGTGAAGGTCCGCGGGTTTCGAGTCGAACCGGGGGAGATCGAAGCGGCGCTGGCGACCCATCCCGCTGTGCGCGACGCCCTCGTCGTGGCCAGGCCCGATCCGTGCGGCGGGTTGCAATTGGTCGCATACGTCCTGTGCGACGCATCGACAGCCGTTGAACTGCGCGAGTTTTTACTGCGCCGCCTGCCCGCGTTCATGGCGCCGTCCCATTTCGTTGCCCTGGCGGAATTTCCGCTCACCGCCAACGGGAAGGTGGACCGTCGCGCCCTTCCCGATCCGTCAGTCTCCGTGAGCCCGAGGGCCACCGAGCCACCTCGCAATGCCACCGAGACGCTGGTGGCCGGGATTTGGCATTCGGTGCTCGAATGCGAGCAAGCGGGGATTCATGATAATTTCTTTCAACTTGGAGGCCATTCGCTGCTGGCGACACAAATTGTCTCGCGCCTCTCCCATGCGTTGGAAGTGGATATTCCGGTTCGAATGATATTCGAGGCGCCGACGATCGCGGAACTTGCCGAAGCCGTCGATGAGGCCCGTCTCCAACCCGCGCCGCGCGCCGAGACCGCCATGCGCCGCCAACCCTCGCAAGCTGAGAAGTTGCTGGAGCGATTGGACGACCTTTCCGACAGCGAGGTCGAAGAACTGCTGCTTGAGCTGGAAGAAAATGAGATTGAAAAATGAGCGCTTTGATTGAAGCAACCCCAACGTCTTCCGCCAAAGACAAGCGCGCCCGCCTGGCCGAACGACTCCGCAAAGTCGCGGCCAGCCGCAATTC
>DATAXU010000264.1:0-30761 GCA_036272955.1 Verrucomicrobiia bacterium | reverse complement strand
TGGGGCCGCAGGGGGGCGCGAGCTAAGGCTCGCAGCTCGCCCCCCTGCTCATTTAACTTGCTAATAACGCCCCACCTTCACCAAGAATTTCACCATCTAACGTCACCTAAAAAATTGTCTAGACAATGGGGAGCACCTCACACCTTATTGCAATGGCGGCCCAGATAGACGCGATGAACCTGGCCTGATTGATAGCTGACGTAGCCGTGCCCGCCAGACATTGCAGGGCCTGCGCATCAGGAAACAAGGCGCGATCATCGCTGGTCTTGCCAACTTGGTTACCGACTAGCAGCGGTCTATTGCCAAAATTTATGACCCGCGATATGGCAACGGTCTGAATGCTCCCAGTCGAACGAAAATTGATGAAATCATCCGGTTCATGTTCGCCTTGGAGGAAAGATCAGAATGAAGCAAACACGCGTACGCAACAGGCGCAACTTTGATTTTGACTATGAGTGCGCGGACACCAAAACGGACACCAAAAGGATTAAAAACGATAGGTTCGGATAGAACCGTTTTTGCTTGAATACCCAATAAAATCAGGCATATTTGAGATGCAACGGCGGGAAAATTAGGCCGATTCCGACCCTCGCCTCCAAGTTTTGATGCGTGTGCAATAAGGATGTTGGATGCCCGCTCAGCGCGTTGGAGGCAAGACCGCTAGTCAGGTCGCGGTTTCCATCGGTCAGTGCCCGCTGGCGCTGATTTTTCTTTTCACCCTGGATCACCACTGGCAGGCTGACGGCGACGATCGTAACACAAATACGAATTTTATGCCTGAGAAACCTGCACCACCAAAGAAGCTCTCGGAAAAGAGTACTAAACAGGAAATGCTGGAAGCTTACCAAACCTTGGCCAAACAACTTGAAGAAAAACGCGCCGCCGAACTTGCTCCCGAACGCAGGCTCGAAGAGAAACGAGCGGAGGAAGCGGTCAAAGTGGCCGCCGCAGTCGAGTCCGACAGCATTGACCGGGAAATTGGCGGCCTGAAAGCGCAAATCGGCAAAATGCTGGCGGAGATTTCTGACCGGCTCGCGACCGAATCCACCCGGTTCGCCAATATACAAAAGGCCGTCGAGAGCAAGGAACAGGAACTCAAGGAACTCTACGGCATCGAAAAGGCCGCCGTCAGTCTGGCGGCATTGATTGAGGCGCAAAATCAAAAGCGCATCGAGTTTGAAACCAATCTCGCCAGCCAGCGCGAAGAATTGCAGCACGAAATTGATTCCAAACGCACGGAATGGGACGAGGAGAAAAGGTCCCACGAGGCCGAGATCAAGGAACGCGATGCGGTCGAAAAGAAAACCCAGGATCGCGCTCGTGAAGACTTTAATTATGGCTTCAAACGCGAGCAGCAGGCTCTCAAAGATAAACTCAACGACGAGAAAACCGCGCTTGAAAAAGACATCAAACTCAAGCGCGAAACCGCGGAGAAAGAATTCGCCGAACGAGAAAAAGCCCTCGGCGAACGGGAACGTGAGCTAGCGGAACTCCGGGACAAGACCGCGTCTTTTCCCAAGGAATTGCAGACCGCGGTCGCCGAAGCGGTCAAAGAAGCGACAGACAAGCTCCGACTGGAGGCCAAGAGCCGCGAGGATATCACAGCCAAGCAATTTGAAGGCGAACGCAATGTCCTGGCGGCTCGTAATGAATCCCTCGAACGCGCCAATAAGGATTTGCTCGCGTCCAACACCAAGTTGGCTCAGCAACTTGAAGCCGCTTACCAGAAGGTCCAGGACATCGCGGAAAAAACTGTTGAAGGCGCCTCGCAGTCCAAGTCTCTGGCTGAATTGCAAAAGCTGCTTCTGGATCAAAATCGGAGGGGCCGCGAGGAAAAGCCGTGAACCCAAGGTTAACGTAAGAAAGGGATAAGATCGAATAAATACGCATAAAAACGAGGCGCCCAAGGCCACGGGTCGCGGATCAACTTCAATCGCAATTTCCGCATTAAAGGACTTGACCTCGTAACGCACTTCTGAGACGATCCGTTGTCAATTGCGTCAGGGAAGAGTGGCCTATTTTCCACACTTCGAGACCCGTTTGGCTCAAATTTAAAACCATGAACCTGCTTCGCGCGGCTTTGGCCGAGTTTGACAACCGTATGCCCCCTTGCCATGAAAAATCTCCCATTACCTGCTTTTGTAAAATTCGCCTGCTTTTTCGGCGTGTTATTGACACTGCCTGTAATATGTTCTGCCCAAGGAATTAACGCAGGCCACACCAACATCGCCTTTTACACGTTTGAGGATAATAACCTCTTCGCCGCCGACTTTTCCGGCCATAACAATGGTATCGCCGGTTACGCCTGGTTCAGTCTCCCTCCGTACCTGACGAATGATGCCGAATATGGCACCAACGCGCTCGGTTGCACCGGATCAGGCTGGTTGACGGGGCCTCAGGACGTCGCCGCGTCGATGGAAGGAAGTTTCAGCATCTCGACATGGGTAAAAACCACAAATACCTACGGCAACAACGCCGAGACAGGGGATCAGGGGGCGGGTATCATAGCTTTGAATTCCGATCTGGCCATCCCGATGGCGGAGACCGGTTCACTTCTCGGTTTCCTGACGGGTGGCAACCCAGCCGACACACTTCATTCGGTCACAGCAATCAGCAGTGGCTCATACACTCACGTGGTGGTCACTCGCGATCAAGCCACAGGCCAAAAAAATATCTACATCAACGGCAATCTCGATGCCAGCGATCTTGGGGCGGCGGGCCAACTGAGTTCAGCGTCGGGCGTCCAACTGAACATCGGCGCCGCTGTCAATGGGCCGGAGTACGTGGGCGAATTGGACCAAATCCAATTCTACACCGGGGTTCTCTCTGCAAGCGATGTCTCTTTTCTCTACGGAAATCCCGGCAGCGCCGTCCCCGACACGACCAACAGCGAACCACCGGTGATTCCATTAGGCGATGCGGTCAACGCCACGCAATTGCCGTGGACGACTTATGGCGATACCCTCTGGTTTAGCGAAATCACCAATACCTACGACGGCGTCTCCGCGGCGCAAAGCGGGCCTGTGGCAAATGCCCAGACATCCACGCTTCAAACATTCGTCACCTCCGGCGCCGGCGGCGTCCTGACTTTCCAATGGCAGACATCGCCGAACGGCGAGGATTTCAACTTCCAATTCGCCATCGATGGAGTGGACACCGCAGACATTGGCCCGGACACAGGCTGGAACGAAGTCTCGGTTAATGTGGGGGCGGGCCGGCATATGTTAACATGGACCGCCCAGGCCAACGGAGACACGGACACAACGGAAGCGGCTTATCTTGACCAGGTGACTTTCGTTCCCAATTCGGGAGCTGCCGGACTGACTGGAGGTCATTCGCTGGTGGCGCATTACACCTTTGACGACAATTCAAATCTTGGAGCCGACTCCTCGGGCCACGGCTATGACCTGAACTACAACGGCAATCCTTACGGCTCGGGAGTATTCCAAGACTATCCCGCCGAGGCAGGGTCCGGCGCCGCATTTTTTGACGGGGGAAGCTTTTTGAGCTACACCTCCACCCCTCCCGCGGTCCTGACCGCGCTGGCGGGCAACTTTACGCTGTCGGTTTGGGTCAAAACCACTCAATCCTACGGGTACGATGGCGACCCCGCCTATAATGATGCCGGAATCGTCGCCGCCGACATTCCCGGACAGTATAATGATATCGTTCCCCTCGCCTTGACGGGTGGAGGGCTTGGTTTCAACACCGGGGACACCTACAACGATGACACGTTGAGTTCAACGACCGATATTAACGACAACAACTGGCACCAGGTTGTGGTGGAACGAAACCAGGCCACGGGCGAAAAATGGATGTTCATCGACGGTGTATTTAATAACACCGATTTTGCGACCATGAATCTGCTAAATGATCCCGTATTAGTGGCGGTGGGATGCGCCATTGATGCTTCTGACGCAAACCCCGCCACCACCAGCACGACCCGCTTTTACTACGGGTTTATGGACGATCTGCAACTTTACTCCGGACTGCTGACCACAAATGAAGTCTCCGGGCTTTATAACAGCCCGGGCGTGCCGGCGCCGAACAGCGACAGCCTCGTGGCGCATTATACATTTGACGACGCCACCAACCTGGGCGCCGACTCCTCCGGCAACGGCAACGACCTCACTTATAATGGAGCTCCCCAGGGTAGCGGCGTCACCCCATCCGGTAATGCCGAAGCAGGCACCGGGGCAGCCTATTTCG
Source organism: Verrucomicrobiia bacterium (assembly GCA_036272955.1). Lineage (GTDB taxonomy): Bacteria > Verrucomicrobiota > Verrucomicrobiia > Limisphaerales > Palsa-1400 > DATAUD01. The sequence continues at coordinate 26,552 of DATAXU010000264.1, read as the reverse complement.
ACGGGGGAAGTTTCCTCAGCTACAATACAACGCCAACCAACGTGCTGCAGGCTCTTGCCGGCGATTTCAGCCTCTCCTTTTGGATCAATACCGTCCAGACCTTTGGCTCGGACGGGGAGGCGGCCTACCAGGGCGCGGGCATCATGGCGGCGGACATCGACGGCCAATACAACGACATTGTTCCCGCGGCCCTGGATGGCGGCGGCATCGGCTTCAACACCGGCGGCCAATCCGACGACACCCTGGACTCTCAAGCCGATATCAACGACGGCAACTATCATAACGTCGTGGTCACCCGGGACGCCGTCAGTGGCGAAAAGCAAATTTTTATTGACGGGTTGTTGGATTCGAGCGATTTCGCCACCACCAATATTTTGAACGATCCGGTTATGGTGGCGGTCGGCTGCGCCATCAATGCATCCGCAGCCAACCCGGCCAACGCTTCGCCCCAGAATTTCTTCCAGGGCCTTCTTGACGATATACAACTTTACAGCCGCGTGTTGGGACCCTCGGAAGTTGAATTCCTACATAATAATCCAGGCCAGACAGTCGCCCCTCCGTCGGATTTCAACGTGGCGTTAAATACCACGAATCTTAACTGGATCACGACCGGCGATTCGAGTTGGTTTGTGGAATCCACCAATACGTACGATGGCGAACTGGCGGCTCAGAGCGGCCCACTGGGAGTGGACCAATATTCCACTCTGCAAACGACGATTTCCGGGCCAAACAGCGTGACTTTCTGGTGGGCGACCAGTGACCAGGCGTACCTGGAGTTTGCCATCGATGACGATTATGTCACGTCCATCCAAGACTACCAACCCTGGATCCAATCCTCCACCTTCGTCATCCCCGCGGGCCAGCACACTCTCAGTTGGACCACTTACGGGGAGGGGAATTCCGATGATACCGGCTACCTCGACGACGTGACTTTGTCCGACGTATTTCCTCCGCAGATTACACAGGACATTTCTGGCGGCAACTTCCCTGTCAGTTCAAACGTGGTTTTAGCGGCGCAAGTCCTGGCCAGTCCCGCGGCAACCTTTGAATGGCTGTTCAATGGCCATGTTCTTCCAAACGCCACCAGTTCGACACTCATCCTTTCTGACGCCCAGGTAACCAACACCGGAACTTATGAACTGCTGGCAAGCAACAGCCAGGGAACCGCGCATAGCTCGATTGTGACTGTCACAATTTACGCGCCGATGGACCTGGAAGCCGTCTCATTGAGCGCTCCATCCGTGATCGACTCCCAAGAGCCAATCACGCTGGTCTGGACGGCTACCAATACCGGGCCCGGGACCGCGAGCAACTACTACGACACCGTTTATCTTGAAACCAATGGCCAGATTCTCAGGGCTTTTAACTACGGTATTGGTGGCCCGATCCCGGGCGGAACGGCTTATACGATTACGGACACCTTTGTGTTTCCCGGAGTTCAGCAAGGCAATTATACACTGGCGCTTGTCGTGGATACGGGAACAAACGTTCACGGCAATAGCGGGGTCAATGGCACGTTAGCTGGAATTCCGCTGACTGTGCTAAATCCTGACTTGCAACCAACAGCGTTTCAGGCCACCGCCGCCGGAGTGCAGGGCCAGGGCGTTGAATTCACCTGGACTGTGGCCAACAACGGACCGGGGCCGGCCACTGACAATTGGTATGACTTTTTCTATATCTCCACCAATTCGACCTGGGACTCCACAGCAACATTATTCACCTATACCCCGGGTTTGCTTACCACCGACGGCACAAATCTCAATCCCGGACAACAGGTCACTTACAGCAACCTATTTTATCCTCCAGTGCTCCAAAGCGGGAATTACTATTATATACTTGTAGCGAATGAGAACAACGCCCTTTACGAATGGGACACGACAAATAATCAAATTTCGATTCCCGTCCACCTGACCGTCCCCGACCTCGTGCCGACAAACCTTGCTGCGCCGTCCACGGTCAGCGGCCTGGAACCAGTGACCGTCGCATGGACGGACGACAATATTGGCGATGCAGTGGCGGAAGCCTTTTATACGTTCTCGCCCCAGCAGTGGTACGATAATCTTTACCTTTCAACCAATCAGGAAGTCAGTCCAGGCGCCGTCCAAATTGGAACCAACTACTTTACTTATTACGAACCCAACTCATATCCCGTGACCAATCTCCTGGCACCGGGACAAACCCTTACAAATATCCAGACTGTTAACATCCCCGAGGTCAGGGCCGGCAACTACTACCTCGTCGTACTGGTGAACGCCGATAATCAAGTGGATGAATATAACCGCAGCAACGACACGCTGGCCATGCCGATTACAGTCGTTCCACAAGACATGGCGGTGGTCAGTATGACGGCGCCCCCCGCGGCGGATTCTCGCGACACCATCCAGGTGGGCTGGAATGTTACCAACAACAGCGCAGGTACGATTTATCCAAATTGGACAGATAAAGTTTATGTCTCACCAGACCCCGTGCTGGATGGCCAGGCCGTCTTGCTGGGCAGCTTTCAAGAGACGAACACGCTCAATGTGAACTCAAATTACCTCGCGTCCAACCCCGTAACTCTGCCCGGCCTCGCCCCTGGCAACTACTATCTGTTGCTGTCCGTCAACGCATTCGGCACCATCGTGGAAACCAACCTATCCAATAATTTTGCTTCCATTCCCATCGACATTGGTTCCCCGGACCTCGCGGCCCAGAGCCTTGTTATGTCCACAAATCTGTCAAGCCAGGAACCTCTCGGCGTAGTTTATTCAGCGGCCAACGTGGCGGGCGTTGAGGCTGTCCCAACATGGATAGACCAAATTTTTCTCTCACGCGATGGAACGATCGAGGCGGGAAACATTTCCCTGGGCATATACAACCAAAACCTGCCGGCGCCGGTCGGCACCAGCTACACTAACCTGATCGACACTGTTGTCCCGGGGGTGCCCGCGGGCAATTATTTTGTGCTCCTGGATGTGGACGCCAATGGTTACTTCGCCGAACCGAACCTGGCCAACAACCTTCTGGCACAGCCGGTGCAAATCTCCAATCCCGACCTCACTCCAACAAACTTTTCCTCCCCCGCCGTTGTCTCGATTGTACAAGTGGACCAGCAAGTTGATCTCAATTGGAGCGCAGTCAATCTTGGCCAGGGGACGGCCTACCCCACCTGGAATGACTACATTTACATTTCGCCGACGAACGTGCTGGACAGTAACGCGACGCTTCTGGACAACAGGCAATACGAATCGCCGCTGGGTCCGGGCGAAAGCTACGTCAATTTTAAAGAACTCACACTGCCCAACGGAACCCTCGGCAATTTCTACCTTATTATTGACGTTAATGGCGACCACAGCCTTTATGAGCCGGATCACACCAATAATACCATTGTCAACCCGATCCAGCTTGTCCTGCCACCCACCCCGATCCTTTCAGTCCTGAGCGTCCAGGCGCCTGCCGACGCCTGGTCGGGTCAGTCGATCTCCGTTAGCTGGGTATTGACCAATGCCGGCTCCGGACCGGTCCAGGGGACTTTTTACGATCAGGTGTTCCTGACTTCCGATGCCTTCGGGGACAACCCGCAATTGTACGGGACTTATGCATTCACCGGCGAAATTCCCGCGGGAGGCTCTGTCACGCGCAACGCCGTGATCAACATCCCCATTAGCGTGAGCGGGACCTACTGGGTCCAGGTGCAAACGGATGTAAATCAGAGTATTTTCCAATATACCTACCGGACGAACGAGACGTTGGTCGCCCAGAACCCGACTCTAATCCATCTCACGCCGACCGCTCAATTGGAGGTGGCTTCCATCCAGGCGCCGACGAACGTTTTCTCAGGCGATCCGGCAAACGTTTCCTTTGTTGTGACCAACGTGGGAAGCGGCCCCACCAGCGCGTCCTACTGGTCGGATGCCGTGTATATTTCCGAACTGACAAATTATAATCTCCCCAATTTCTTTGTCTTGCCGGGCAATTTCGGCTCGTCAGGCGCAATTTACCTCGGGGCCGTTCAAAATGCCTCCTATCTCAATCCCGGCCAGGCTTACCGTAGCAGCCTGAATGTCACAATTCCCGGGGGCCTTGAAGGCACCTATTACTTCTTTGTACGGACGGATGACCAGGACCAGGTTTTCGAGACAAACCGCAGCGGCTCCGTCCTCATCAGCGCGCCCGTTTTTGTCGATTTGACGCCGCCGCCGGATTTGCAAGTCGCCGCGATCATTGCTCCTCACAACGCCTTTTCCGGCCAGCCAGTTTCGCTGGAATGGACCGCCACCAATTTCGGCCTGGGCCAGACGATCGTATCCGATTGGTATGATCAGGTCTTCCTTTACACCAACAGTGTTTTAGGCGCTGGCGCCATAAGCCTTGGCCAATTCCCGCATTCAGGCGCGCTGGTTCCGGATGCCGGCTACGCGGCGAGCAACATTGTAACACTACCGATAGGAATTACCGGCAACTGGTATTTCATTGTCCAGCTCGACGCCGGCCACGCGATCTACGAAGGGGCCTTTGAAGACCTCACCTCCACCAACCCCGGCTACGCAACAACGATCGTGCTGACGCCGCCGCCGGACCTGCAGGCAACGATCCTCCAGGCGCCTGCCAACGCCCTCGCCAGTCACAACCTCTCGGTCACTTACAGCGTCACTAACGTCGGCGCGACGGCAACACCAGTTATCCAGTCGGCTTGGACCGACAGATTGTACATCTCCACGAATTCTGTCTTTGATTCGACCGCTACATATTTTGGTGCCAGCCAGCATTCCGGTGTGCTTCAACCGGACGCGGGTTACACCAGTGTGATTTCCTTCGTCCTGCCCGACACTTTGACAGGATCATATTACATCTTTGTCAAGGCCGATGCCGACGATCAGGTGTTCGAGTTGAATAAAACAAACAACGTCGCCATGACGATTGTGCCCACGGTGATTGTATCGGAGCCTGCCGATTTGACGGTGCTCTACCTGCAATCGCCGCCCACGGGTACCAGCGGCGGCTCCGTGCCCGTAAGCTGGGGCGTCACCAACGAGGGCGTGGGCGACAGCGCGGTGACTTCCTGGCTCGACGAACTGATATTGTCCCCCAACACCGTCCTGGGATCGCCAGACGACATCGTATTACTCTACGTGCCGCACAGCGGACTGCTCGGAGCCGGCCAGTCGTATGCCGTGACCAATCAGTCGGCCGGCATTCCGGTTTCGGTCGAGCCAGGGGCCTATTACTTGTTCGTCACGGCCGACGCAGGGGATAACGTATATCAAGGGACCAACGTAAACGTAAAGACCTACGGCCCCGTGCCATTTACGGTGACCTCCGAGTCCGCCGATCTTGACGTGGCGAGCGCCACGGCGCCCGCCAGTGCCTATGCCGGTTCTACGATCCCGGTGTCTTACATGATCAAAAATATCGGTGATATTTCGCCTAACAGCAGTTACTGGGTGGACGCCGTATATCTGACAACCAATGGCCTCGTCGCAGATCCTGCGACCGTGACGTTAGGATACGCCTACAGTATCAGCAATCTTATGCCAGGGACGTCTTACACGAACACGATGAATGTCCCGCTGCCGCCGAACATTCAGGGGCAGTATTACCTTGTGGTCGTCGCCGACGCGGGCGACTACGTCTCGGAAACGGGTTCCAGGGCGAACAGCACTCGTATCATTATGCCGCCAATCACGATTACCCTGGGACCCGTGCCCGACTTGATAGTGACGAATTTGATCGTTCCCGCGGTGGCCTATGAAGGCCAGCCTTTCACGGCAACGTGGACTGTCCAAAATATCGGCCCGGTTCCGGCAAACGCCACGTGGATAGATGCCGGCTACCTTTCTCTGGATCAAACAATAAATTTTGGCGGGGACACTTACGTCGGAGACGCGATCAATGTTAGCAACCTTCCGCCGGGAGCGAGCTACACCAATACCGCCAACTTCACCATTCCCCAGGGCTATTCCGGACCGTTCTACTTTTCCATTACCGCGGATTTCGGGCAATCCCTTGGCGAGCGCGAGGCTGGAAGCAACACCACCTTCTCCACGCAGGCAATGGAAGTGGAACTGCTGCCGCCAGTGGATCTGATTACAGGCACAATCGAAATTCCCCCCAACGCCGCATTGGGCCAGAACATGACCATCACCTACTCTGTTTTCAATACCGGCTCGAACGCCGCCATCGGTTCATGGGAGGATGCCATTTACATTTCCCCAACCACGAACTTCACGATTAACGATCCGTTGTTTGCCACGGTAGTCCACACGGGCACAGTGCCGCCGGACACCGGCTACACCAATAGCGTCACCGCCCCCGTTCCGGGCATCCTTCCGGGCGAGTATTACGTTATCGTTCACAGCGACATTCTCAATAGCATCCCCGAGACAGACGTCAGTAACACCATTGCCTCCTCCCCCTCAACGGTTGACGCAACGATACAGCAACTTACTTTTGGAACTCCGGCCACCGGGACTCTCTCGGAAGGGCAATCCGCTTACTATAGCTTTTATGCGACCAACGGGGAAACGATTCTTCTTCAATTCAGCTCGGCTGATCCCTTGTCTGGAAACGAGTTGCTTGCCAGCGAGGGGGCCGTCCCTGGCCTGAGCCAATTCCAATACGCGGCGGATGATCCATTCGTCTCCAGCCCGCATCTCTTTATTCCGATTACCAATTCAGGGACATACTATATAACGGCCTACGGACAATATGAGTCTCTTCCCGCTTCCTATAGTCTCCTGGCACAGGTCATTCCATTCTCTGTTGACTACATTCAACCGGATTACGGCGGCGACACAGGCTCGACGACGTTCTTCGTGCAAGGCGCGTTGTTTGACCCAACGACCTCCTTTGTGCTGATGAATCCCACGAATTCCATCACAAATACGGCCCTGGTTCTCCAGGATTCATCTTCGGCCTACGTTACTTTCGATCTCGCGGCCCAGGCCGATGGCCTCTACAATCTCATGGCCATCACCGGGCAAAGCAATCAAGTCACCGCGACCTTGAGCGGGGCCGTCACCGTCGAACCGGGCAGCGGTCCCAATGACATCTATTCCATTGTCGGTCCGGATTACGTCGGTGAACCGGACGATACTACCGTCATCCATCCCATGTCGATCGCTTACGGAAATGACGGCGATTCGGATAGCCAGCCACCGCTGATACTGGTGGATGGCGAACAGGGCACACTCGTCGGAATGACTCCTTACTCCCTTGGGTCGAACGAAGTCGAACTGTTGGGGCGCAACCAACCCGGGCCGGTCAGCGTTCTGCGTCCGCAGGATTCCGACGTGGTCCAAATGTATTTCTTCGGCTCAGTCCCGGACACCGAGGCAAGTATTGTTCTTTCTACCAGCCAGCGCCCGCTGTCTCCGTCGGATTGGGATACCATCCAGACTTCCGTGCGTCCCGCGAATATTCCCGACGCGGCCTGGAACGCTTTCTGGGGCAACATAGAACCCCGCATCGGCGCCACCTGGGGCGATTACGTGCAATTCCTCGATCGTACTGCGCTGCAATTCCCGCCAGACCAGGTCACTGTCGCTTCGATAATCGGAGCGATCTATACCAATAACCCAACCTTCCAGGCTTCGGAGTCTATTTCCGGCATTCTCCTGGGCGACACGGACAAGTTGCCGCAAGTAGGCGTCACTGTCGGGTTCTTCTCGGAAAGTTCAAATGCCGCTCCTGAACTCCAAGGAAGCGCCGTCACCGATGCCAGCGGGCAATTCAGTGTGACCTACCTGCCGCCGGGCCAATACACATGCGCCGTTTACAATTCTCCCTACAGCGAATTTGACATGAGTCTGGACGGGCAGGCCGACACCAACCCGCCTGTATTCAATATTACTAATGATCTCTCCGATCAGACGATCTATCTCTATGAGCCGCCCCCCGTCGTTCTCCCGACCAATGACAGCGCTCCCACCCTCACCCTGGACAGCGAAGGAGTCCTCCACGCTTTTTGGTATCGCAATGATATCCTCTGGCAATCCTGGAACAACAATGGCGATTGGGTCGGCGCGGCGCCCATCACTACTAATTTTGTCACGGGTTTCGCAGTGGCTTCCTCACCCGATCTCGTCGATGCCCATTCGCCCGGCATGATCCTGGTCTGGGGCCAGGATGAAACCAACGGAATGGAACTCTTCTATTCCGTGTGTGAGACGTCCACCAACGGCTCCTACCAATGGTCCGATCCGATAGCGCTGACCAGTGACTCCGTCCAAAATGCCAGCCCGGCGGTGGTCGTTCGTCCCGACGGCCTGGCGATCATCACCTGGCTCAAGCAAGGGTACGGATATACTGACGATACCGACGTGTATTACGCTGCCGTCGATGTGAGTTCGGGCAGCTTGCTTTGGACCCAGGCAGCCGGAGACATTAAACCAAAACTCATCACTGCGACCTTCAATAGCATCGCGGTCAACGTGGCATTCAGCAGAAACTTGACCGCTTTTGGAAACACGGTCAATTTGGCGGCGGCACTCGATGGTTCTGTTGGCGTCACCGGCTGCCTCGGGACGGGCACCGCCAAGGGCACATTGACAGCCGGCATCCAGAACGCGGACGAGGCAGGCTCAATCAATGCTTCCGGCGCTATTACGTATGGCTGGGACGTTGACCCCGACCTTTGCGCCTGGGAGTTCAATCCCGCCGCGACAGTCGGCAATCTGAATTTCGGCATAAGCCTCACGGCGAAAAACGCGGCCTTCAAGGTCCTTAAATCATGGCCCCCGACCTATACGTTTGTTTCCATTTTGGAAGAGACCCTCACTGACATGGGAAAATGGCTCGGCGTGGCGTTCGATAATTCGCTCACATTCAGCGGCACCGTGGGCTTGAATGGCTGCCATTGGAAGGCTGCGCCGTTGGATAGCTTCGGCATTCCCAGCGTTGTGGGAAACTCCACCTCCGATCTGGCGGCAACTGTCACTGTCGCCGTAAAAGATCCTGCTAAACAGGATTGGAACATCAATTTACTCCCGCAGGCGCAGCAAACCTACACGGCTCCCAAAGCGGCAGCGCCAGCGAATTCACTTGGCGGCAGCGTCACCGCCGATTTCAAATTTGAGTTTTGGCCGGATCTCTTGCCGCTCAGTCTGACATTCTCGGGCGGTTTTGCGGTCAATTATCTAGGGTACCAGTTTGCCCTCTCTCCCAAAATTCCGCCCATCGTATTCAATGAAGCCACCGTCCAGCCCGACCTGATTGCCCACCCGCGGGATGATTTCCAGTCGCTTCCCGGCTGGACCGTCACTTATAACCCGGGCTCCGCTGTAGGCACCGGGAACGTCTATGGCACAAACGCCGTTTTGAGCACCGTTGCAACCGACCTCTACAATGACGGCGCCCCCTCTCTGGCGGTCGATAGCTCCGGGATCCCCTATCAAGTTTGGTACAAGGATGGAAACCCCAACGACGCTCACGAGGGCAGCCAGATTAACGTGGCGGACTACAACGGCTCGTCCTGGAATGCGCCGGTAGTGATTCCTGGAACACTCGGCCTCAATAGCTACGTCGAAGCCGCGACGGACAGTTCTGGCAACCGCCTGGCTGCGTGGGTCCACTCCGACACCACGAGTCTCATCCCCACTACAACCGCCGCGCAATTCTTCGCGATCGAGGCCGCCAGCGACGTTTCGTTCTCCACCTTCAACGGCTCAACCTGGAGCGCTCCGCAAACCGTCGCGACTACGCCCGGCGCCGACGCCGATCTCGAACTCAGTACCATGGCCAACGGAAATATTCTTGCCGTTTGGACCTATACCGACACTAATTCGCTCGTCCACCTCGTTTCATCATCCTGGAACGGTTCATCCTGGACCCCCTTGGACGAAATTACGTCCGGGTCCTTAAACACACCCACTGCCCGTCAAGTAGGCAATAAGACCGTCGTTTTTTGGACCGCCGTGCTCGATACAAATAACGATAGCAGTCTCTATGAAAGTGATAACAGCGGGGGAGTTTGGAGCAAACCCGCGCCGTTTGTTCCGGCATTGCTGAATCCCAACCCTGCGCCCATGATGGCGGCGGCGGCGGTCGAGCCCGCATTTGTTTCGCCCAAATCTGTATTTAATTTCGCGGTGGATCCGATCTGCTGCAAGTGCGCGGGTCAGCACCCTCCGCCCCCTCCCCCGCGCCCCTGCCCGGTTGGCGCGCCGGAATATGACTACACCAATTGCTCCTGGCACTATACTAAGCAGCCCTGTGTCGTTCACCCGCGCGATCCGAATGACTTGATCGGTCCGGCTGGTTTTGGTCCGCAACAATGGGTTTCCGGCAATTCGCCTCTGACCTATACCATTGAATACGCCAACGACCCAACTCTCGCATCCGCCCCGGCCCAACAGGTCAACATCACGATGCCTTTGGATCCGAATCTCGATCCCAGGACGTTCCGCCTTGGCAACTTCGGGTTCGGCGGTCTTTACTTTACGGTGCCGCCGAACAGCGCCTTCTACCAAACCCAGATCGATCTCACCGCATCGGAAGGATTCGAGGTGAGTGTTTTCGCTGGTGTTAATGTTTCCACCCGCCAGGCTTTCTGGATCTTTACTACCATCGATCCCAACACGGGTAACGTTCCCGTAAATCCGTTAATAGGGTTCCTGCCGCCGAATACCAATGCGCCTAACGGCGAAGGCTTCGTTGAATACTCCGTTTCGGCGGCCACCACCGATCCCACCGGCGCCGTCATAAACGCCCAGGCGACGATAACCTTTAACGGACAACCGCCCCTGTCCACCGCGTCCATCTTTAATACCATCGAGGCGGGCGCGCCCGCCAGCGCGGTCCTCGCTCTTCCGGCTTACACGGTCTCCCCAACTTTTGATGTTGCCTGGCAGGGGGTCAACGCGCCCGGAGGCGTCGGCATTGCTTCCTACGACATTTACGTTTCACAGAATGGTTCGCCCTACTATCTCTGGCTCCAGAACACCGCGCTGAACGATTCCACCTTCACCGGACTGCCGGGCAGTTCCTACGCCTTCTATAGCATTGCAGAGGATAGCGCCGGAAATATTCAACCCACTCCAAATGTTCCGGATGCCACTACCTTCATCAGCACGAACGTTCCGCCAGTGTTCTTGCCAACCTCCAATGTGGTGGTGACACCGGATGGCACCGCGATAGTTCCTATTCAAGCCACCGATCCAAATGGCAACCAGCTAATCTACAGCCTGGTCGGAGGTCCGGCGAACGCGGGAATTTCAGGAACGGGAACCAACGTTGTCCTCACCTGGACTCCCACCCGCGCCTATGCTGACACCACGAATGTCTTCACGGTGGCCGCCACCGACAATGGTTTGCCTCCCCTCAGCGCAACGCAAATGGTAACAGTCATTGTCCTGGATTACGTGCAAGTGTCCATCGGCTCAACCAATGTCCAGGGCGGACAGTCCGCAAGCGTGCCTGTTACTGTTGGTTCCAGCGGCGGTCTATCCAGCCTCTCTTTCACTGTGCAAGTGCCGGAGAACTCCCTGTCCAACCTGAACGTTCAAGCGATCGCCCCGCAAGTCTCCTCCGCCACGCTCCAGGATCGGACGACAAATGTTCTTATCACAGTGACCACCGCCCCGTCTCAACCCTTGATCGCCACACAAGCTGTCCTGGAGTTGAATTTCACCGCCAATGCCAACCCGCCCTCAGCCTTTGTTACTCTGCTGGCCACCAATATTAACGGGCTTAAACCGGCGGGCGCTCCATACGTCAATAGTATTGCGCAGCCTGGACTCGTTGCGGTCGTCGAGGATCAGCCCCTCCTCCTCGGCAACGTCTCCTCAAACCAGACCCGCTCGCTCGTCCTCTTCGGCAAGCCGGGGACGAATTACCAACTGCAATTCACCACCAATCTCATCACGCCTGATTGGCAGCTACTCTTTAACTACATGCAAACCAATGGCGCTGTCACAGTCACCCTCGTTCCCACTAATGCCGTAGTGTTCTATCGTCTGCAACAACAATGACCCGGCCGTCGTTAGCGCTCATAATGGCCCTTCTCGGATGGGCCATGGCAGCGCCGGGATCGGGAGCGGAGATGCGAGTAGTTGCTGGACATCGGCCCGGCGCGGTCGATGCCTTGCAGGCTATTGGCGGCCTGCCTCCCGATCATCCCTTGCATCTGGCCATCGGTTTGCCCTTGCAGCACACGAACGAACTCGCCGATTTGCTGGCGCGACTCTACAATCCATCCGACCCACTCTATCGCCATTTTCTCACCCCCCAACAATTCTGCAGCCGCTTTTCCCCCACGCTTTCCCAGTACGAATCTGTCATTGCATTCGTCCGCCAAAGCGGATTCAAAATCGCCGCCACTTCCTCCAACCGCATGCTGGTCGATATCAGCGGCCCCGTCTCGAAAGTGGAACGTGCGTTTAATGTCCGTCTGTCGAGGTATCGTCATCCAACCGAGGCGCGGGAATTTTTCGCGCCCGACCGCCAACCCTCCGTCCCGTCGGCAATTCCGATTATTGACATCGACGGCCTAAGCGACTACGCCCTCCCGCGTCCGCATATTCGTCCGACGCAAACGGCGTTTCCAAAAGCCGGTTCGGCGTCGGGAGGCGCTTATATGGGTGGCGATTTTCGGGCGGCCTACGTCCCGGGTGTCCCGTTGAACGGCGCCGGTCAATCGGTCGGACTCCTTGAATTCGACGGCTTCTACACCAACGACATCCTCCGCTACGATCAGGACGCCGGCCTTTCGCAAGTTCCGCTCCAAACGATTTTGATCGACAAGTTCAGCGGCATGCCCAGCAATACCACCAACAACACGGAAGTCTCCATGGACATCGAAGCGGTCGAGTCGATGGCGCCAGGTCTGTCAAACATTCTCGTTTACGAAGCGTATCCCACCAATAGTCCCAACGACATATTGAATCAAATGGTCGAAGATAACGCCGCGTCCCAAATCGGCTGCTCCTGGGGTTGGAGCGGAGGCCCCAGCGCCGCCACCGACCAAATTCTCCAGCAAATGGCCGCCCAGGGAATCAGCTTCTTCTGCGCCTCCGGCGATGGAGACGCCTATCTCAACGGCGCCGTCGATGATCCGTCCTCCGACAATGCCCCCTCCGACAGCGCCTATTTGACAGTAGTCGGTGGGACCACCCTCACAACCACCGGTCCCGCCGGCGCATGGCAATCGGAAACGGTATGGAACTGGGGCGGCGGCAACGGCAGCGCGGGAGGAATCAGCAGTTATTATACGATCCCGTCATGGCAGGAAGGCATCAGCATGCAAAATAACGGCGGATCAGCGTCGTGGCGCAACATCCCTGATGTCGCTTTGACCGCTGACAACATCTATGTCGTCTGCAATAACGGCGTATCAGGCTCCTACGGAGGGACAAGTTGTGCCACGGCACTTTGGGCTGGTTTTATGGCGTTGGTCAACCAGCAAGCCGCCACTGCGCGCCAGCCGCCGGTCGGCTTTGTCAATCCGGCCATCTACCAAATTGGCGCGGGCGAAAATTATTCGGCCAGCTTTCACGATATTATCACGGGCGACAACTTCAGTCCGTCCAGCCCAACTTCGTTCGCCGCCACCGTGGGCTACGACCTCTGCACCGGTTGGGGAACTCCGGCCGGCTACAACCTCATCGTCGCTCTGACCGCGCCGCCCGATCCACTGCAAATCTCGCCCGCCGCCGGTTTCGTTTCCACCGGATTGCAAGGCGGCCCTTTCAGCGTGATGTCCCAGGAACTTTCCCTGACTAATTCCAGTTCAACCAACCTTGCATGGTCGATTTCCCCCGACGTCTCCTGGTTGACAATCTCCCCCGTCAACGGCGATCTATCCGCCGCCTCTCAGTCGCCTATTACCGTTACCGTGAACGCCGCCGCCACCAACCTTCCGGCAGGCAACTATATCGGCACCGTCTGGTGTACAAACCTCACCACTGGAAACGCCCAAAACCGCCAGTTCCGGCTTAACGTTCTGAAAACGCTAGTACAGAACGGCGGCTTCGAAAGCGGCGGCTTCAATGATTGGACCTACATAGGCGACCCAACCTATGTGTCGGTCACCTTCAACCAATACTACGTCCATTCCGGCGTCTATGGCGCCGAGCTTGGCCCCTCCGGCGCGCTCGGCTATCTGGGTCAGACTATTCCTACCGTGCCTGGCTTGAGCTATCTCCTATCGTTCTGGCTGGTAACTCCCTTGGCGACCTCCAACGAATTCAACCTATCCTGGAACGGCGCCCTCCTTTGCGATCAAACAAACTTCACTTCCACCTCCTGGACAAACCTCCAATTCATTGTTTTCGCCGCGGCAACCAATTCCACCCTGCAATTTGGATTCCGGGACGACCCGGCTTTTTTCGGTCTCGATGACATCAGTCTAACGCCCTTCACCCTCCCCGCTTTGCAACCCGTTCCGGAAACCAACGCTGCGCCGCGGTTCTCCTGGAACGCCGTCAGCAACACAACCTACCAAATCCAATTCACGACCAATCTGACCGCGCCGGCCTGGCAAACTTTATCCTCCCTCATCGCCCCCACCACTGGCGTCATGACCTTCACCGACGCCCCATCGCAAAGCGCGCAAAAATTCTATCGAATTCTGGTAATTCCCTAATACGCCAGGCGTTGGAGATTTTTATCGACAATGCCCTTCCAACAGTCATCTACTCTAACGCTGTGAAACTGGGTTTTGTATCAGCCATTCTTCCCGATCTGGACTTGGACGCCGTCCTCGCGCTCGCGGCCGCCGAAGGATTTGCCACCGTCGAAATCATGTCCTGGCCCACTGGCAAGGCGGAACGCCGTTTCGCCGGCGTCACGCATATCAACGCCGCAAACTTTGCCAAAGCCCAGGCCGACGACGTGCTTGCCTTGACCCAAAAGCACGGCGTCTCCATCAGCGCCCTCGGATACTATCCAAACGTGCTCGACCCCGATGAATCCGCATCAGAACGTTGCGCCGCCCACATAAAGAATGTCATCGCCTGTGCTTCGACACTGGGCCTTACAAACGTCAACACCTTTATCGGACGCGACTGGACGAAAACCGCGGACGATAACTGGCCGCGCCTCCTCAAAATCTGGCGGCCACTCATCGAGTTTGCGGAGAGCCACGGCGTCCGCATCGGCATCGAGAATTGTCCGATGTTCTTCAACCAAAACGAATGGCCCGGCGGCAAAAACATCGCCATTTCCCCTGTCATTTGGCGGCGTCTCTTCAATGACATTCCATCCACAAACCTCGGTTTGAATTACGATCCCTCCCACTTCGCTTTTCAGTTCATGGACCCCGTCTCGCCGTTGCGCGAATTCCGGGACAAACTTTTCCATCTCCACGCCAAGGATGTGCAAATTCATCTTGACCGCTTGAACGAGCACGGGATTTTTTCCTATCCGAGCCTCTGGCACGAGCCGCGCATCCCTGGTTACGGCAAAATTGACTGGGCGCGCTTCATGGCCGAACTCACCGCCGTTAGCTATGACGGCCCTGTATGTATCGAAGTCGAGGATGACACCTTCGGCAAGACCCTCGCCGGCCGCCAGCGGGCGCTCAAAGTCTCCCGCAAAGTTCTCGCCCCCTATTTTCCCTGACCACGATTATGAAATACACCTACGAACAGCTCGCTAAAATGATCGACCATTCCCTCCTTCATCCCACGTTGACGGACCAGGAGTTGGAAGACGGTTGCCGGCTCGCCGCAAAATATTCCGTCGCCTCCGTCTGCATCAAACCGTACGCCGCCAAGCACGCCACGCAAATTTTGAAAGACACCGGCGTGCTCGTCGGCTGTGTCATTGGCTTCCCTCATGGCAACAGCGTTACTGCCGCCAAACGCTACGAAACGGAGCTGGCGTGCAAAGACGGGGCCGTCGAAATCGATATGGTCATCAATATTGGCAAAGCCCTGAGCGGCGACTGGAACTATGTCGAAAATGACATTCGCGCCGTTTGCGACGAGGCCCATGCTCACGGCGCCCGGGTCAAGGTGATTTTCGAAAACGACTATTTGACCAAGGGCGGCGCCGGTTTGGCCAGCGCCGACTTCAAGCAAAAACTTTGCCAAATCAGCGAACGCGCCGGCGCCGATTGGGTCAAGACCTCCACGGGCTACGGCTTCGTCAAAGGACCCGACGGAAAATACGGCTATCTCGGCGCCACGGTGGAAGATCTGAAATTGATGCGCGCATCCTGTTCTCCAAAGGTTCAGGTCAAAGCCGCCGGCGGCGTGCGCGATTTGGACGGATTGATTCTCGTCCGCGACCTCGGCGCGACTCGTTTAGGCGCCACCGCCACCGCCGCAATTCTTGACGAATACCGCAAGCGCGCCGCGTCAAAGGAATCGCCGGCGGAAAATGCGCCAACAAAAACCGCGCTAACCCCCGGCAGTTACTAACTCACATCGCAAATAAGTTGACGCCCAATACTCATGGCAGCACCTTTACTGCCTGGGGATGCGTGTTTCCGTAACAGGGGCCTTTGGCTACTCGGGGCGATACATCGCGATGCGGCTCCTGAAGGAGGGGCACAGTGTCATGACGCTCACAAATTCGTTAAAGCGTGACAACCCTTTCGGCGACAAGTTGCAGGCTTTCCCTTTCAATTTTGACCGTCCCGATCTTTTAACGGAATCGCTTCGCGGCATGGACGTGCTCATCAATACTTATTGGGTGCGGTTCGACCATCGGCTTTTTAATCACAGTCAGGCTGTTGCCAACACAAAGGTTCTCTTCGAGGCCGCGAAAAACGCCGGGGTAAAACGGATCGTTCACATCAGCATCACCAATCCCGATGTTCATTCCGACTTGCCTTATTTTCACGGCAAAGCCGAACTGGAATCGAGCCTGACTTCCCTCGGCGTTTCCTACTGCATTTTGCGTCCAACGGTTTTGTTCGGCAAAGAGGATGTGTTGATCAACAATATCGCATGGTCGTTGCGTCACCTGCCCATCGTGGGCGTCTTTGGTTCCGGCGATTATAAACTCCAACCCATTTACGTGGACGACCTCGCCTCCGCGGCTGTCGAAAAAGCCGCCAGCGACCGCAACGAAATAATCAACGCCATTGGACCCGAGACGTTTACTTATCGTGAACTGGTGGAAAGAGTTAAAACGTCGCTCGGCGTGAAACGATTAGTCGTGGGCGTTCCCCCCGCGCTTGGCTACTGGGCTTGTCGAATCATGGGCCTGCTTGTTCACGATGTCATTATCACGCGGGAAGAAATACGCGGCTTGATGGAAGGCCGGTTGTGTGTGGAAGCCCCTCCGTTGGGCGCGACCAAACTCACGGAATGGATTGATCGACACCGGGATTCCCTTGGCCGCCATTATACAAGCGAGATTGCGCGTCGCGTTGACCGGAGTTCCCAATACCGATCCAACTGACCCCGGAAAAGGCCGCAGTTTACCCCCCTTTCGGCTCGGGTTCATTAAAGGACTTTAATGTTTCCTTCGGCAAATTTTAATGTTGGTTCCGTCTTATAGATTAGAACTATGAGAATTCTCGTGGTCGATGACGAACGGAAGGTGGCGGATTTCGTCGCGCGCGGTTTGCGCGAACAGCGCTTCGTCGTGGACGTCGCCAATGACGGTCTGGCTGGCTGGGAAATGGCCAGCGCCTCCGAGTATGACCTCATTGTCCTCGATTTGATGCTGCCGAACCTCAGCGGACTGGAATTGCTCAAACGCATTCGGCGGACCGGCTCTCATGTCCCGATTTTGATGCTGACCGCGCGCGCCGGGAAGGACACAAAAACCCAGAACCTTGAAGCGGGCGCGGACGACTGCCTGTCAAAACCTTTCGCCTTCGACGAACTATTGGTCCGCGTCAACGCCCTCTTGCGCCGTGGATCAACCCAGCGCGGCTCCCTCCTTCGAATAGACGACTTGGAAATCGACTGTCAAAAACAACAGGCAAAGCGCGCCGGAAAACAAATCGACTTGACTCCAAGGGAATACAGCCTCCTGGAATTTCTCGTCGCCAATGCGGGTAGTGTTGTGTCGCGGACGATGATCACAGAACACGTCTGGGATGAAAGTTTTCAGGGCCTTACAAATATCGTGGATGTTTATGTGCGCCATTTACGAAATAAGGTGGATGATTCAAGTTCCAAAAAATTGATCCACACCGTGCGCGGTGTGGGCTATTCCATTAGCAACGATACAGAAGCATGAATCCCCGATCCCTGCATTTTCGCTTAATCATGTGGTACGCCGGCTTGTTGACTGGCGTTTTTCCGCTGTTCGGCATCACTTTGTATCAAGTCCTGCGAGGATATTTGGAGGACTGCCTGACGCAGACACTGCTTCGTCGCTCAGATCAGATCGCCGTATCGCTCTTGACTAACATCGACCAAACTGGTGAACGCTACGTCGCAGAACAAATCAAGATTCGTTACGCGCCGGAAAACTACGATCGGTTCATTCGCATAATCCGTCCCGATGGCAGCATTCTTTACGCTTCAGGCCAGACGGCGAGTTTCGACCCCTCTGGATTGCGCCGATTGGGAATAAACACGGTCCATAGCAAGTTGGCTCAAAAGGTGTCGCTCAGTAACGGGACCCATTTGCTGGACATCACAGTGCAGGGCAAAGTCAGCGTGAATGGGGACCGCGCGCGTATCAAACAGGTGGTAGTCAATCCTTTGGATAACGCGAACAAATACACGCCGTCGGGCGGCTTGATAAACCTTGACGTGTCTGCGCGTGAAAACAAAGCTGTCATCGAAGTGGCCGATACGGGCATTGGCATTCCGACCAATGCTTTGCCTCATATTTTCGAGCGATTTTTTCGCGCGGGGACAAGGCGCGCTCGCGCGATGCGGGCGGACCCAATTTGGGACTGGCGATTGTTAAATCGATTTGCTTGGCCCACTGCGGTCAAGTCGGTATGCAAAGCTGCGAAGGCCAGGGCAGCCGCTTTAAAGTGGAATTGCCACTCGCCCGACGATGCAAAGATTGACGAATTAACGTTATGATTGACGAATCGAAAAGGCTGAGAATCGCGGCGCCAGTGGCAGCGGGTGTTATGATCGCCATTATTTGTGCTTCATGCAAGCCGGGCGCCGCGACGGACGCACATTCGGCGGACCAGGCACCCACGGTGCCCGCCGCCAGGGTGCAACGGCAGGACCTGTCCAAAATCGTTCCCATTCCGGCGGAATTCCGGCCCTATGTCGAAGTGGAACTGCACGCCAAGGTGTCAGGCTATCTTGACAAGATGAATGTCGATTTCGGCGATCGCGTGAAGGCCGGACAATTGCTGGCCACAATTGAAGTTCCGGAATTGCACGACGAACTGAACAACGCTCTGGCCGTTGAACGCCGCGCCGAGGCGGATTACACCAACGCGCATTTGATTTACACCCGCCTGATGGCCGTGGACCACGATCATCCAAATCTGGTGGCGCAACAGGACATCGACTCGGCGACGGCCAAGGATTTGGCGGCGGAGGCCGCTGTGGGAGCGGCGAAGGCGGACACTGGCAAATACCGGACGCTGGTCGGTTACACGCAAATCACTGCGCCCTTCGACGGCGTAATCACGCACCGCTACGTCGACCCCGGTGCCCTCGTCGAAGCAGGCATCGCTACTGAGAATACCCAGCCATTGCTGGAAATTTCCGACAATTATCATCTGCGGCTGGATTTTTTTGTATCGGAGGAGTACGTCCAGGACGTCTGCGTTGGCAACGTGGTCAGCGGCAGCGTCGTCTCGATGGGAGGCAAGCCTTTTTCCGGAAAAATCACGCGCGCCAGCCTGAAGGTCAATCTCGATACCCGTACGATGGAAACGGAGATCGAGGTCGCCAATCCGGATTTGACGCTGGTGCCCGGAATGTACGTCAACCTCGCCCTCCCGGTGGAGCGCCGCGAACGAGCGCTTTCCATTCCCATCCAGGCGGTTCCGCCCGGGCAGATGTCCAGCGTGTATGTAATTAACGACCAAAACGAAATTGAAGAACGGCCGGTAACACTTGGTCTAGAAACACCCGACCGTTTCGAAGTGGTTTCCGGGTTGAAAGACAGAGAATTAGTATTGATAGGAAGCCGGTCGCAATTCAGCGTCGGTGAGAAGGTCGCCCCGAAAATCATAGACGTTCTATTTCCTAATTGAATTATTTCTTATGAGTAAACCGAACCCGGTACCGCCATTGACAACGGAAGAATTGAACGCTTTGCGCCGGATGGACTCCTGCACATTGGCCGACGCCATTGAGACGTTCCAAGTGCGCTTGCGCAATGAAGGATTCATGGATGGGCCGGTTAAGTGCGTATTTCCGCAATTGAAGCCGGTGGTGGGTTACGCCGCGACCGTCTTGATTCGGGGCGCTGCGCCGGCGTTTGCCGGCCCCCCATATCACGATCGCACGGATTTGTGGGAGTACATTCAATCCGTCCCGACCCCGCGAGTGGTCGTGCTGCAGGACACATCCAGCCACAGAGGACTCGGTTCCTTTGTAGGTGAAGTACATATGAACATCTTTCGGACCTTGGGTTGTGTGGGTGTTGTAACAAACGGAGCGGTGCGCGATCTTCCGGCCGCGGAGGCCGCGGGATTTCAGCTCTTTGCCGTGAATGTCACTGTGTCCCACGCTTACGTGCATATTGTGGAATTTGGAGGACCGGTAGAGGTTGGTGGCCTGACCGTGCGTTCGGGGGAACTGTTGCACGGGGATTTGCACGGGGTGCAGTCCATCCCGTTCGAAGTGGCCGGGAGAATTCCGGCCGTTGCCGCTGAAATTGCCGCGAAACAGCAGGCGATTATCGACCTCTGCCGCTCACCCGAATTCTCGCTGGAAAAACTGCGCGAGGCCGTACGCAAAAAATAAATTAGACTCGATATGCCCCGTTTTGCAATTCGCTATCCTTATTTAATCATCGTTGTTTGCCTCATGGTCTGCGTGGTGGGCGTGACCACTCTGGTGCGCATGCCGGTGGATCTATTTCCATCCATCAACATTCCGGTGGTGGTGGTCGCCACATTTTACTCAGGAATGCCCCCTGAGCAAATTGAGAATGACATTACCGGCCAGTTTGAGCGTATGTTCACGCTGGCGGGCGGAATCGACCATATGGAGTCGCGTTCACTCACCGGGGTCAGTCTGATCAAAGTCTATTTCCAACCAGGGTCCAATCCGGATTCTGATGTGACTAGCATCGCCAATTTGTCGATGGCAACGTTGCGTTATTTGCCCACCGGTACATTGCCGCCCGTGGTGATGAAATTTGATGCCTCCAGTTTGCCGGTTTGCCTGGTGACCTTGAAAGGCAAAGACCTGAGCGAAGCGCAATTGCGCGATCTGGGTCAATTCACCATCCGCAACCAGATGGCCGGCATCCCAGGCGCTTCGGTGCCGCCGGCGTTCGGCGGGCGGTATCGCCAAATCATGGTGTATGTCGATCCGCTCAAGCTGGAAGCGCATCAATTGAGCGTGATGGACGTGGTCCGCACCGTCAACGAAGCCAATCTGATTCTACCGGCGGGCGACGTCAAAATTGGTCCATTGGATTACAGCGTCTATGCCAACAGTCAGATCAATTCCATGAAGGATGTAAACCTGGTGCCGCTCAAAACTGTGGGTGAGGCGTCGGTCTTGGTGGGAGACATTGGCGAGGCCAAGGATGCCTCGCAAATCCAGTATAACAAAGTCCGTATCAACGGCCAACCGTCCGTTTACATCCCCGTGGTCAAACAAGGCGGAGACGCCAACACGATCGAGGTGGTTAATGGTGTCAAGAATGTTGTTGCTCACTTGTTGGATGTGCCCAAGCGATTGATCACGGAAGTGGTCTTTGACCAGTCGGTTTTCGTGCGCACTGCCATCGAAACTCTGATTCACGAGGGCGGCATCGGCCTGATCCTTACTGGTTTGATGATCCTGGTTTTCCTCGGCAGTATGAGAGCCACAGTGGCGGTATTTCTTTCCATTCCGCTCTCGGCCCTGGCAGCCTTCATCGCCCTCGACCTGGGCGGCAACACAATCAACGCCATGATTCTGGGCGGTTTGGCCCTGGCTTTTTCACGTTTGATCGACAATTCGGTAGTGGTGTTGGAGAACATTTTTCGCCATTTGGAAATGGGCGAACCGCCCGATGTCGCGGCCGAACGCGGGGGGCAGGAAGTGTCCCTGCCCGTGTTGGCTGCGACGTTGACTACCATTGTCGTCTTTTTCCCGGTGACTTTTCTCTACGGCGTCAGCCGTTTCCTGTTCACCGCCCTGGCGCTTTCGGTTGTGTTCTCCTTACTGGCTTCCTACGTGGTCGCGATGACTGTCGTGCCGCTTTTTTGCGCCAAGCTCATTAAAGCCCACCAGGCGCATGAGGAACTCGGAGACGCCGCACCACAGGGCAGGGGCCAGCGATTTAACGCGTGGTTCAACCGCAAATTCACCGGAATGCTGGACCGATACGAAAAAATTCTAAAAATCGGATTGCTGCGACCGATCGCTCTCGTCCTTGGCATCAGTGGCGTTTTCATTCTCAGTTTGGCCCTGTATCCTTTTATCGGCCAGGCTTACTTCCCCCGCACCGATCCCAGCCAGTTCGTCATTAGTGTCAAGGCCCCGTCAGGCACTCGTTTGGAATTGACCGATCAATTGATTGGTCAAGTCGAAGATATCGTGCGCCAGATTGTCCCCAAAAAGGACCTCAAAATCATCGTCTCGAATATCGGCACCACCCCCGGCTTCAACGCCATATTGAATCCAAATTCCTGCCCCAGCACGGCCATCGTCCAAGTCGGACTCAATGACGGCCATTCACTCAGCAGCTTCGAATACATGAACCGGGTGCGCACCCGGCTGCGGAGCGACCTGCCCCAGCTCAGCGCCTACTTTCAGACCGGCGGCCTGGTTGATGCCGTCATCAACCAAGGAATACCCGCGCCACTGGACATCCAAGTGAGCAGCATGGATATGAATGCAGCGCATGGCATCGCCGCCCGGATTGCCCGACAGGTCGGAGCGCTGCCCGGCGTCAGCGACGTTCTGGTGCCGCAGGATGTGGATTACCCGGCGCTGCATGTGGACATTGACCGCGAGCGGGCAAGCGAGTTGGGTTTGAGCGCCAAAGAGGTGCTTGACAGCCTTATCACGGCGTTGACTTCTGACGGGATGATCGCGCCGAGCTATTGGATCGACCCCAAGAGCGGAAACAATTATCTTTTCACAGTCCAATACGCGGAGGGCAAAGTGAAAAGTCTGGCTGACCTTGGCTCCATGCCTCTGCGCGCAGCCCATCTCAAAGAACCGACGCGCCTGGACTCCGTCGTTCATTTTTCCCGCGCACCGGCTCCCACCGAGGTGGATCATTACCAAATCCGGCGCGTGATCGATGTCTATGTTGCGCCCACTAGCGAAGCCGTGAACAAGGTATATGCCGCCGTGCAAAAGATTGTGGACCGGACGGAATTACCGCCGAACACGAAAATAAACGTGCGCGGCACGGTGCGTGCAATGCAATCCTCTTTCCAGAGCTTCGGACTGGGTCTGATTCTCTCGACGGTGCTGGTCTATTTGATCCTTGTCGCGCAATTCAAATCGTTTGTTGACCCATTTTTGATTCTGCTGGCCATTCCGACCGGGCTGACCGGAGTGCTGCTGATTCTGTGGCTCACCGGGACAACTTTAAATGTGATGTCATTGATGGGCGTGGTGATGATGGTTGGGATCGTCGTCTCCAACAGCATTCTCATCGTGGAATTCACGAACCGATTAGTGGAGGAAGGCCGCCCGGTGCGCGAGGCTGTCTCGCTGGCTTGCCGAGTGCGATTGCGCCCGGTGTTGATGACATCGGGCGCCACTTTGATCGGCCTGCTGCCGATGGCCTTGAAGCTCGGCACGGGCAGTGAAGCCTACGCACCGCTGGCCATGGCCATCATCGGCGGCCTGGCGGTGTCAGTCGTGTTGACTGTTTTTATTGTGCCCGCGGCCTACCTGCTGGTTCATCGCAATCATGAGCCGAAGCAGCCACCAGCCACGCCGGAAGGGCAAATTACATGAGAAGATTTGCTGTGCTGCTCCCGGCGGTGGCCCTGAGCTTGCCGTGTGCTCTTGCGACAGTCGTGACGACCTCGCTCACGATGCTGATCGGCCTTACCCCAATGGCGCTCAAACTCGGCACTGGCCGGGAGGCTTACGCCCCCCTGGCGCAGGCTATTATCGGCGGGCTCGCTGTTTTGGTTGTATTGACAGTCTTCATCGTCTCCGCTACGTACCTCCTGGTGTATCGACAAGACGACGTCCGTCGCGCCGCCGGGCGAAAGGATAACCCCGCTCAATGAACAAAGCCCTTTGCTGCATTCTTTTGCTCTGCGCCGCCGGTCCGCTTGCCGCGGCCGATGCTCCGCGCCATCTGACTCTTCAGCAGGCTGAGCAAATTGCCCTGACGCAGCATCCTCGGATTTCAGTTGCCAATCTCACTGCCTTGGCCGCCAAGGAATCCACCCGCCAGGCTCGCTCCGCTTTTTTTCCAAACGTTTTCGGCAGCGTCACCGCCGTCGGCAATACCGACCCAAATGACACCCGCCTCGGCGCGGGCGCGCTCAACAATCCCATCATTTACGAACGCGAGGCCAACGGCGTCACCATCAGCCAGCTCATTACCGATTTTGGGCGGACCTGGGAATTGACCAAAAGCGCCAAATTGCGCGCCCGTTCCCAGGAAATGAATCTCGAGGCCACCCGCGAGCAGATTCTTTTGGAAGTGGACAGCGCCTATTTTTCCAGCCTCGCCGCGCAATCCGTCCTCGAAGTCGCGCAGCAAACGGTGAAATCACGCCAGTCCGTCTTGCAACAAATTCAAACGTTGGCGACCAACAAATTGCGCTCCGACCTCGACGTCAGCTTCGCCAGCGTCGATCTCGACCAGGCGATCATATTGACAGCAAAGGCGACCAACGACCTCAAGGCCAGTTTTGCCGTCCTCTCCACTCTCCTCGCCGAACGCGAACCGCAAACATTTACCCTCGCCGCTGTCCCGATGCCGCCCACCATCACCAATGACGTTTCCGCGCTGATTCAGGAAGCGCTCTCTCAAAGGCCCGACCTCGCCCGCCTCCGTTATGAGCGCGATGCCGCCAAACAATTCGCCCAGGCGGAACGCAAATTGGTTTATCCCTCAATCAGCGCGATGGGCACTGCCGGCATCATTCCCACCGGCGCCTCGCAATTGCCCTGGGATTACGCCGCCGCCGGTGTCAATATGAATGTCCCCCTGTTCGCCGGCGGCCTTTACAAAGCCCGCCGTCGCGAGGCCGAATACCAGGCGGAAGCCGCTGACGAAACTCTACGGGACGAAGAGGACAATATTATCCGCGACGTGCAGATTACGAAACTCAACATGGAATACGCTTACCAGCGCCTCGCCCTGACGCTGCAACTTCTCCAAAACGCCAACCAAGCCCTTCAACTGGCCCAAGCCCGACTCCAAGCCGGTCTCGGTTCCATCATTGAATTAAGCCAGGCCGAATTAAACCAAACCTCCGCCCAAATCGCAGCGACCGACGAAAGGTATGACTACCAAAGCCAGCATTCCGCGCTGGATTTTCAACTCGGCCGTCTTCGCTAGGCTACGTCAACGCGGGCACGCTACCCGGAATATTATACATCTGCTGCACGTCAGCAGGTGTCATCCCGCGGGCGGGCATTGGCACAGTATCCGGGACTCCCCATCCCCCGTAGTCTATTCGCGGAGCCTGCTCGTTGAACGCGCATCCGGCCAAAGCCAGCATCGCCAAACAAAGCAGAATTTTGTGTTTCACAACAACAAAACCTCGCTCCGCTCTCGCTCAAATTCAATCCGGGTAAACTACCCGCCCCCCGGCGGCAAAGACCCTATTGAAAATCACAGCCTCGGGTCCGAGGTTGCAGTATGAAAACAAATATTTTTCGGACAAAGATGGCAAGAGCAGCCGTCATCGGGGCAATAGCCTGTCTCGGAGTGGCCTTCCCCGCGGGCGCCTACACCTCCATCGTTCTGCCGCAACCCGGCGCTACCGGTGCCGACAAGTCGCCGGATTTGTCATCCGCCGCCAACTCAGTGGTAAGAATGTATAAAGCCGGCGTCGGCAAGGACATGATAGTCAACTATGTTAAAAACGGCGCCTCCCCCTATCGCCTGAACGCCGACGGTATCATCTACCTCCATACTATCGGCGTCCCCCCGGATATTACCGAAGCGATGATTGAGCGTGACGGCCAGGTGCAGCAACAACAGGCCATGCAGCAATTCTACCAGCAACAGCAGCAGATGGCCGCGGCAGCGGCGGTTCCGGGCTACACCCCTCAATACCCCACATCCGCAATTCCTCCTACGACGCCCGCACCAGTCGTCACGACAATTGGTTCAACCTATCCCTATTATGCGGATCTCGACGACAATCTCTATGATTACGGTTACCCCTATTACGGCTACGGCGGCTATTACGGAATCGGACTATACGGCAATCCCGGTTGGAGCTGGGGCCATTACGGTTACGGATTTCGCGGTGGCTTCCCGCGCGTAGGATTCCGTAGTGGGTTTGGCGGGATTGGTTTCCGCGGAGGATTCAGTGGAGCCGGATTCCATGGATTCACCGGCGGCGGCTTTCGCGGCGGTGGATTTCACGG
>DATAXU010000263.1:0-22386 GCA_036272955.1 Verrucomicrobiia bacterium | reverse complement strand
GCAGCCGCCTTCTTCTTTCGGATGCGGCTTGCCCGCAAGAATGTCGTCGTAAGCTTGCTGGAGTAAAGGCCGCGCGAAAGCAGCCCGTCCATCCAACCTCAGCTTTTTGGACGGGAAATGTCTTTGCATCAGAACGTCGCGGGTAATCTGAGTGTCCTTCTTCCTGGTGTTGCTGTTATGCGTGTCGATTTGTTTTTCCAGTTCAGCGTCGAATGCGCCGGTTTCGCCAAGTGCCTCCAATTGCCGGCGAATTTGCGCCAGCGTGAAAGCCTTTCCCCGTCGCCACTGGCCCCTCAGACGCTTTTGCAGTCGTTCCGGCAACAGCTTCCAAAATGGCGCAAAGTCATCCGAGGAAATCAGCTTTTGCACCGGGTCGAGGAGCAGGGCTTCCTTGGCATCCGGGTGCATCAGCATCGTGTCAAGATTGTCCCGGTCGCAACCCGTGAGGCTGCGCACAGCCTCTTTTAACTCCTTCGGTGTAAGGTAGCCACGCTCACGCATCTGCTTATCCAACGCGACTCGATGAGCAGCCCTCAGCGGCTGTAATTCGCGCTCTTTTGCGTTGCCCACTTTGATATTGGCCAACTGCATCGCCCAACGAAAATTCAGGAACTCGGGACAATTCCGCGTTGGCACCTTTTCGCCACTGATGGGACAAATTGAAATGATGCGATTATCGAACCGTGGGACAAGCTGTCCGAAAAGCAGGCCCCCTTCATAACGTCGGGGCAATTTGAGAGTGGGGCAGGGGACGGCGCGCCAATCAGAAAACAAGGCCGCCTCAAGTTTCGCGTCCAGACCTTTCAATTTGCCAAAATGAGCCTGCAATATCCTGTGAACTTCACCCTCCACCACGTCGCGGGGAAAAGCAGCGTTTTGACCTTTGGGTCGTTGGTTTCCGGGAAGGTTTGTAGATTTCTTCTTACCGAGTGGGTCAATGCCGCTGATGGCGCAAAAAGTTTCGGCCATGTTCCGGGTTCCGTAACTGCCCATGAGGCCGCGCGCATTGGCCTCTTTTTCAGAATCTTCTTTCGCCGCTTCGACCTCGGTCGAACTCCACCGTCGGTTTCCATCATACCCGCGATTGTGGGCATACCAGCGGAGCACGTCCCAAAGCTCGCGCCATGTTAGCAATTGGCCGCCCTTGAGCACTCGCGCGGCTAGAAGCCAGGGCCACGCGCAACCCGGTTCGTTCAATTGATTTTCACTTAGCGCTCCAATGTGCTGCAAAAGCGTTTTCATCCTCGCGATCCGCTGCCGGGTGGAGCGAATATGCCGGCGCTGCCGCCGGTACGCTCGGCGTGAACTGGCTAAACAGTCATCCGCCCGAAAAACCACCGCCCCGCAGCCCAGGATGTCGATCTCAGTGGTTTTTGCGCCTTTTTGTTGCAGTACAGCCCACCCAATGGAGCTATGGCCGACGTCGAAGGCGAGTTCCAAATCGGGGAAAGTATTGGCGCCCATAAATTTCTCTTGATTGATCGAAGTAGCTTTGTTAAAAACCCTTCCAGAATCAAGACAAAGTTAGATAACGCAAACCGTGCCACTGTTCGCCAAGCGGACACGCCGCGTTAAAAAGCGTTTCTTAAACCTGGCCGGACAACCTCTGGCCGGGTTTGTTTTTTATCCGACAGCCTTTACTTATTCGGCGTAGGCGCAGTCGCAGGCGCGGCCGATTTGCTCGGTGCCACTGCCGGCACTGAGGAAGTCGCCGGAATTTGCAGCAACCCGCCGCTCGTCGGCGCCGCCACAGGAGCAGGAGCACTCGACTGCGTCGTCGGTTGCGAGATCGGCATCGCTCCCTTTTTCGTCAAATCTTCCAAAAGCAAGGCGCCGCCCGTCTTCGGCCTGTGCGAAGAGAGCACCGCCATGATCAACGCCAGCCCAAAGAAAATCCCCGCCACATACTTCGTGATCCGCGTCAGCACGTTTCCTGATCCCGCGCCAAATAGGGCGTCCGTGGCCGCGCCGCCGAACGCTACCCCGGCGCCTGCGTCCTTCTTCGGCAACTGCAACAGCACCAGCAGGACCAGCAACACGCAGTCCAGAAACATCAAAACAGTCAAAAAAATGTACAAAATCTGCATAGCGACTCGTCAAATCGAGTTTTTAATTATATCGGAAAAACTTCGCGTGTCCAGCGAAGCCCCGCCAACCAGCGCGCCATCGACATCCCGTTGTTCCATCAACTCCCGCGCATTCGACGGCTTCACGCTTCCACCATATTGGATGCGCACGTGCCGCGCAACACTTTCGTTAAACATCCCGGTGAGCAACTTGCGGATAAAAGCGTGCGTCTCCTGCGCCTGCGCCGTCGTCGCCGTTTTCCCCGTCCCAATCGCCCAAACCGGCTCATAAGCCAAGACCGTCTCCTCCATCTGCTCCCCCGTTAAGCCCGCCAAGCTGCCACGCACCTGGGTTTCCAGCACCTTTTCAGTCTGGCCACCCTCCCGTTCCGCAAGCGTTTCCCCCACGCACACAATGGGTTTGAGCGATGCCGCATGGGCAGCCAAAGCTTTCTTCGAAATCAAACTATCACTCTCCTTCTGAAACTGCCGCCGCTCCGAATGCCCGAGGATGACATACCGGACAGAAAACTCCTTCAACATCCCCGCCGCGATTTCCCCCGTGTAGGCCCCGAAATTGTTCTCGCTCATATTCTGCGCCCCCAGCCGCAGATTGCTATCCAGCACCGCCTTTGAGACTTCGTCCAGCGCCGTAAAGGGCGGACAGACAACGACATCCACTTCTTTAACGTTAACGAGCTCCATCTTCAACCCTTTGATCAAGGCGAGGGCCTCCGCCACCGTCTTATTCATCTTCCAATTCCCGGCGATGATCAGTTTGCGTTCCTTGTTCATGAGAGAATATTTCCGAATTTATACGTATTTATGCGAATTTATCAGTTCAGGTCAGACCTTGGCTGAAATTGCCGCAACCCCTGGAAGTTCGCGCCCCTCCAAAAATTCCAAACTCGCGCCACCGCCGGTGCTCATAAAAGTCACCTTCGTTCCCAGTCCCGCCTGGTTGAGCGCCTTCACGCTGTCCCCGCCGCCGATGATGCTCTTGGCGCCATTCTTCTCAGTGGCCTCCACGACCGCCCTCGCGACGACGTTGGTCCCCTCCGCAAACCGCGCGTCCTCGAACATCCCCATCGGCCCGTTCCACATGATGGTCTTCGCGCCGCGCAAAATCTCCGCGTACCGCCGCGCCGTATCCGGTCCGATGTCCAATCCCTCCGCGTCATCCGGAATATCGTTCGTGTTATTGACGCGAGGATTTTGAATTTCCATCACCGGCCTCCCCTTCTTGTTGACCTTCCCCGTATCCACAGGCGTGCCGATGACATTGTCCGAAGGCAGCAGGAATTGGACGCCCCGGCGCTTGGCCTTTTCCATGGCCGCTTTTGCGACGTCCTGTTTGTCGGGTTCCGAAAGTGATTTGCCAACCTTATTGCCGAGGGCCAGTTTGAAAGTATAAGCCATCGCCCCGCCAATCAAAATAGCGTCCGCCTTTTCGAGCAGCCGGTCGATGACCTTGATCTTGTCCGAAACCTTGGCGCCGCCGAGAACGACAACGAACGGACGCGCCGGATTCTCCAACTCCTGTCCGAGAAATTTCAACTCGCGCTGCATCAAAAGTCCCGCCGCGCATTTGCCGCCCCGTGCCACGATAATGCGAGGAGCCCCCTCCGTCGAAGCGTGCGCCCGATGGGCCGCGCCGAAAGCGTCATTGACGTGAAGATTTGCCAGGCGCGCCAATTTTTCCGCGAACGCCGGATCGTTGGCTTCCTCCTCATTGTGGTAGCGGACATTTTCCAGCAACAAGAGATCGCCCGGTTTGAGGGCAGCCGCCGCTTTTTCCGCGGCGTCACCGATGCAATCCTCCGCAAAAGCAACAGGCCGGCCAATCAATTCGGACAACTTCTCGGCCACCGGTCGCAACGACATCGAAGACTCGCGTTTGCCCTTGGGGCGTCCCAGGTGGGCGATCAGGATGATCTTTGCGCCCTTATCGATCAGAAGGCGCAAAGTGGGCAAAGTTTCCAGGATGCGGGTGGAGTCGTTGATCACCATTCGCCCGTTTTTTTCGTCCATTGGAACATTATAATCCACGCGCACCAGGACCGGCTGGCCCTTCACATCCAAATCATCCACAGTCAATTTATCCATAAAGCGGCGAGAGCTTACGGGGAGGGATGGCAAGTATCAACTGGGAAACCGTTCCAATTTTATCTCGGACGAAACCGCGGGCGTCGGCGGTTTCGGTTGCGTGAAGCAGCCGCGGATAAAGCCCAAGCCGTAAAGAACGTGGGTCGTGAAAATCAGGCCCATGATCGACGGCGTCCAGGGAAGTTTGCGCAAAGGAAGCACAGCCACCGCCTGCACGAAAACCGCAAGCCCGTAAACAGCGAGCACCCACCAAAATATCGGCGGCAGAAACGGCAGCGCCGCCAGAAACAAACAAAACAGGGGTGGCACGAAATTCGGCGCTGAACCCAGCGTTGGATGAAGCCTGAACTGCTCCGCGCGCCCGCGTCCATAATTCAACAGCATTTTGCAGAACGCCCGAAACGTCGCGCGCGGTCGCCGGTAAATCACCAATTCCGGATCGTAGATCAACGTGCCTCCGCGCTTCTGCAATTCGTCCATCAACGCATTTTCCTCGTTTGGATAGAGCGCCTCGTTGAATCCGCCCAGTTCCAGCAGGGCGTCGCGCCGCGCGAGCAGATTACACAGGATCAATTCCTTTTCGCTCGTCGCGCGGGAACGCCCGGTGCTGCGGTAACGCGCGCAACTGGAGAAGAACGCAAGCCATGCGCCCATTGCGATCGCAAGGAGTTGCTCGATTTTTGGGGCGTCGAGCGGACAGATGCTGGGTCCCCCAACCATCTTTACCTGGGGCGCGTTAAACTGTTTAATCGCGAGGCGAAGGTTGCCTGGAAGCGGGGTGGAATCGTCATCCAAAAAATAAATAATTTCACCTGTCGCGGCCCGAATGGCGGCGTTGCGTTGCACGGAAGGTTGTTTGCCCCGGGCCAGGATGATTTCCATTTTGTCCGGGGGATAATCCAACTGCCGCGCAGCGCCGACAGCCCGAACCTCCTGGTTGTCCGGTCGTGCCGCGATGATGACGGTGACTTTTGGCTGATTATCGCTCACCAGCAACAATCATTGCAGCTTGTAGGGCAATTCTGCAACGACGGCGTAGAGCGCGGACAATGTTTGGGCAGTCGGCTGGTTGCGTCCATCGGGTCCCAATCGGAACGTTGCGGCAGGCTCAAAGCCGCGGATCATAACGCAATAATTGTTGTTCGCCATCACGCCGAGCAACGCGCCCGATTTGCTGAACACGAGATCGCCGCTGGACGGATTGAATTTTCCAAACAATCCCTTTAACGAGTTGTGGTCCATCTTCAAATACTGCGGTGCGGTCAAGTCGATTTGAAATTTGCATTGTCCGTAATAATTCGCTTCGGTGCCGACGACCACCGCGTCCTCAAATTTATAGGGATCCCGCGCGATGTGGTACACCTGCCCGCCAAAGGAACGCACCGCCGAGGCGGGCACCGGAATCATCACGATCCGCGGATCTACTGCGTCGAAGGACATTGAATCCATTTGATACAGGCCCGTTCCGCGGGCGAGAGTGCCGGTCAATTCCGCCCATTGCGCTCCCGGATTCCACAGCGTCAGCGGAGTGTCCTGTATGTGGCAGATGGCAAACGTATTTGTGTCGTCGGTGACCAGAACAGTTTGAGCCTGCCTGTACTTGGGCGACTCGCCGCCGAAATGGCTGGACTTCACGCAGTAAAAACTGGCAAGCACGCGATTGGTGGTGAGCTGATCGAAAATCTGGTTGGGCGCCTGCGGTGTGTTTTCACGAATCTCCTTCGCTAAATCGGATGACTTCGTTGCCAGCGCGGTGACGCCGTCGGCCAGCTTCGCGTTTTCCTGGCGTTGGGCGCTCACCTCGTCCTGGAGCTGAGACATCTGGGCAATGGCGACGCGGTTGGATTCCTCGCTCATCTGCAATTGGCTTGCCAGCGCGCCGCGCTCCGCCAGGACTGCCCGGTTATTACGTTGCAAGTCGGCCAGTTGGCGCTGCAATTCCTGTTGTTTTTCCAGTTGTTTGCGCGCCTCTGCTTCGAGTGCGGCGCGCTGTTCCTTGGAAATTACGGATTCAACGGTAGTGCTGTGCAATTGCTGATTCAAACCCTCGATGTTCGTCTGCGCCGCGGCTACCTGGACGAGCAGATTGGTTCGCGCTGATTCCAATTGGACGGTTTGCTGTTCCTTGGCGCGCAATTGTTCCTGAACGGTCGCCACCTGCTGTTCGCGTTGGCCGACCATTTCGCGGGTCCTCGTAAGCTCGCCGATCAGGGCGTCCCGACTTTTGCGTTCCTGCTCCAGGGCCATGCGCATGACATCGCCCATGTCCTGTTGCGCCGTTACCCGATTGGTGGCCGCGCCGCCTTGGGGTTTATTGAGGCTAAGATTCGGCATGCCGCCGGGCTTGGTGATCTTGGTAAGATCAACGGTCGAAAAAGCCAGCAGGCTCACCAGCAAAAAGTCGCAAATGACAATGAGAATGCTTCGGTTCATGTGGTCGGAACAAAAGTGGTCCTTGCCGGCGCGGCGGTTTCCACGGTTTCGCGCTCTGTCTCCGCTTGCATCAGTAGCTGGCGGCGGACGGGGCGCAGTTGAAAGATTTTAAATATGGAAACGAACAGGATGCCGAAGGAGGTGCAGGAATAAGCCGCCATCAGGCTAAACTGAGTCAAACCCATCGAAGCCAGGATGAGGCAGACGATGGTTCCCCCGAAGCCGAGATAAAGGCCGGCGTCGAAGAGGTGTTCCTCGTTTTCCAGCAGGCGCAGGCGCACGCGCGGCGGGACGTTCTGGCGCCGGATTTCGGCGAGCTTGACCAGACAGGCGCAATACAGGAGCGCTTGCAGAACGAAGAATATAAGCAAGGTCAATAAGCTTGTTGTCATAACTAGTTTCGGTTTTACGCTGGGGGCACTGCTCGCGGCGGCGGCGCCCACCGTGGGCAACCGGAGCCGAAACGGAACTTCCGCTTTCTGGCCTTCCTGAGCGAGAAACGGCTCGCTCAGAAGCAGGACCACAAACAAGAACCCCAACGCAAATAATGTTTCACGGGCCAAATGGACCCCGCGCACTCGCAACGGTTCCTCGATCGGCGCCACTGGGGGCCTCGCAAAATGCAGGGCCAGCGCAACTAGGAATCCGCACGAAAGGTAAAAGAACCACTTCAATGTCAACGCGAACCATGGAACGCGCAAGGCGTAATCCGTGCCGGCGCGAAAGAACAGCCCCAGGGGACCTGAAGCGGTCAACCGCCGCCTCAACGGCGAATCGTAGAGTTGCTGGTTGCGGTGCGTCAGTTCATTGACGCCGCCGGCGCCGTAGCGCAATGCCACTCCAAGATCGTGCAGGCCGGTGATGCTGAAATTGGCGAGGTAACCCGCCACTTTGTCCGGTTGCTGCGAAAGTTCCACCGCCGCAAAAAGCTCCGGCAAACGATCTCCCGCGTTGCGCGCATCCTCGGCGAGCAGATCGAGCGTGCGAGGGTCGTTGATGTTATGGACGTAAGCTTCCAGTTGCTGCCAATCAAATCGTTCTCCCAGTGACATGACATCCATCAGCATCACTTCCAGCGGCTGGGTGTCTCCTCCGTGATTGGCGGTGGCGGAACGCGACACGAGGACGCCGCGCAAGCCTTCAAAAGCGTTGTCCTGCAAAAGGCGGCCGGTGACGGAGACCGCGGCATCGAATGCCTGCCCCGAGGCCGAAGAGGAGGGAGGAAAAAGAATGGTGTTCGTCAAGTCGCGACCATGGAGCAATTCCTGAATCGCTGGCGAGTCGGAGGCGCTTAGAGAATTGAGCACGCGTTCGCGATTTTCCAGGCGGATGACATATGGGGTCGCTTTTTCCGAGGTGGACTTGGCGGGGGTGGAAGTGCTTAAAGCGAGCGCGAGTTCGCCGGCGGCGGAGATATTTTCGTATTGGGCGGCCTGCAAGATGAGGCGGGCGGAATCGGTTTGTTGCGCATGGGCGAGGGCGAGGCCGCGTTCGACCAGGGAGGGAGTGCCGACGCCGGCTTGATGGAGGACGCTGGGGTCCACAGCGCGCAGATGCATTGGAATAAGCCAGCCGCAAAGCAGCATCAGCCCCGCGACGGCGAGGCACAATACAAACCAAGCCCAACGATTCCTATCAACAGCAGTGTCCATGCAAGTCTTGGGTTTCCTCGGAGATATTGACTCCGCACTCTGATGGCTTGTTCAAGATAGTTAATTGCTCCGGGTTTAATATTAGTAAAAACGCGACATTTGGCGTCATGGAAACCCTCAATGCCGGTTTGTTACCGAGATATACGGCAAAGAACGACAATAAACCAATAATGCATGCTGAATAGCATGTATCGTGCCAATATTTGGAAAAGGCTCAAAAAAGCGGCATCTCCATTGTCAATACCCACACGCCGGCACGCCGGCACAAACGCAAAGATTTTGAATGGTTGCGTTGACAACGGTTGTATATACAACTATATTGGATCCATGATTAAATCAGCTCCAAGCAATTTGGAAGAGCATCTTGGCTACTGGCTGCGTTGCCTTTCCAACTTCGTTTCGCACAGCTTTGCGGAAAGGCTGGCGGGACAGGATATCTCCGTTGCTCAGTGGGTGGTTTTGCGGGCGCTCTACGACAGTAGTGGTGTCACTTTGAATGAGGCAGCGGCGCAAGTGGGCGTGGATAAAAGTTCCCTGTCCCGGATGGTGGAACGGCTGGTGCAAAAAAGGCTCGTTAATCGTACCGAAGGTGACGACCGGCGGTCGCTCGGGCTGACGCTTACAGCAGCCGGGAAAAAGCTGGTTCCGCAGTTGGCAAAATTGGCGGATGAAAACGACGCGGCATTTTTTCACGCGCTTCCTCCTAGGCAACGCACGGAATTCCTGGCGACGATCAAACAATTGCTCACGGCCAATGGCTGGGACGTATCCCAGCGTGGCCGCGACAGAATGGAATAACCGCAACATCAATCCGAAAAAGGACAAGTTATGAATACGAACATCATCATTGAGACTGCTCACAAAACGCTTGCTGGAACGATCTCGTTCCCGGAAGTCGTTGGTCAATTGCTCACGGCTGGCGTGGAATACTATCATGTGGATTATGTCGGCCTGAAAAAGACCTTTTGCAGTGGCGACGGCGACATGGTGGTAACGCCGATCAACTATGAAGGATTGCCGCCGGTCGCAGCCGATTTCTCCATCGAAAACATCCGGGCGGACATTCTCGACAGCCAGCGAAACGGGCAGAAATACCGCGATTTTACCCGGCGGGCGATGGAAGCCGGTGTGCAAGGCTACTTTGCATTTCTGCGGGGTAAGCGGGTGACATACTTTGGTCGCCAAGGCGATCAGCATATCGAGTGGTTCCCTGGTGCAGCGCCGACGAAATAATGAGGACAGTGAGTGTGAGGATATTGATTAAACGATGGTGCAATTTACTTGCACATCGTCGTAAGTGCTCGATTAGCAATGGAGAGGGTAAGTCCGCCGTCGCGCATCCGCTATGGCGGGAGAGCGGGAATCGAACCCTCGGTTCTTACAGAGGACTCAGGCGGTAGAATAATTGCGGGGACGCGGGTGGCGTGATGAAGATGGTTTGATTGCTGATGACCCCGCTGAGAATCACATTGGTCGCTGTGACCCAATTCGTCGTCGCTAAATCGGAATTTTGTTGCAAAACAAAATTAAAATCGGGAGTTGGGTAGATCAACACCACGGGTTGGGAAATGGAAATGGCCGGGGCAATTGGGTTGGTCACTGTAAGGCTGAATTGCAGATAAAAGCTGGACACAAGAGCCCAACCCGCTCCGTCATTAATTGCCCCGCGCCAAACGTCCATAGAGAACCGGGGTCAAGATTAGTACTCAGGGTCACCCCTGGGTAATTAATATTGTTTTTGCCAAGGGTCGAGGTGGCAACCCAATAGGTTGTATTCGCCGCCAGAAGCAAAGGAGCGGAGGTATTCGTGTAAGTATAAACGAACATGTCTCCAACGTTGGTTGGGAAAGGGTTGCCAGCCAGGGTTGCCAGAGTGCTTCCTGGCAATCCGCTGGCGTTACTCAAAAGTGAAACTTCAAAGTCCGGAGACCCGCTGGCCGCGCTCCCGCCGTCTGCCGTTACAGAAATAGTGCGAAGATAGGCCGCTGTGTTACCAGTGATGAAAGAACCCGCAAGACTCTCTCCCCCAGGCATACCGTAAACTCCCAGGACGGGCTGGTTTGTGTTGGAAAAAGGAGTGAAAGTCGTTTGCGCTACCGCCGTCACCCCGACAAACAGAGGCAGGAGGACAAACCCGTTTTTATAACTGGCATTTTCATAAAAAATATTTAGGTTCGTCGCTTTTGGGATGTCAAGCGAAAACAACACGGGCGATGGTCGAAGGGTCGATCCACCAATCTTGAGCACAGTTGGGGTTGCGTCTCCAACCTGCCGCGCAGGACAAAAAGTGCAAATAGTGAGGACTGACACGAGGGCTGACACCCGCGCACGCCACTAATGAACCGGTATCCTTCCCTTGCAATGGACCTTCCGCTTAAGGCCCTGGTCTGGGAAACCGGAGACGGTAAAGTCTGGCTAAGCTACAACAGCCCCGAGTTTTTGCGGCAGCGCCATGTCCTGGATGCACTGCCATTTGGAGGAATCGGCCAACTTCTTCAAACAGCGACACGATCGCAGAACAGAGAAATCGTTTATTTCGTTTTTTCCCACTCTTGCCAACGCTCTTTTCCTTGATAGACGGGGACGGAATCGGGGGCGGCGGCCTCGACGGTGACCAGTCGAAATGAACGGCCGAATAGGGCTGCCGCAGTCTGGTCGGTCAGCGGAAACGGCGGCGGTTCGGGTTCGTCGCCGTAAAGAAACAGGCCGACTAACCGCCCGCCTGGCAATAATAAGCCGGATATTCGCGACACATAGGCTTCCCAATGTTCTGGCGCAAAGGAACAGAGGAAACCACGCTCGTAAATCAAGCTGTATCGCTTTTCCCCAAAGTCGTGTTTGAAAAAATTCCCCTGGATGACCCGGTTCCCGAGTGGCCCCAGCATTTCCCGCGCGTGTGCCACGGCAGGGCCGGAGAAATCAATGGCTTCGACATCGTAGCCCGCTTCATGGAATGCCCGGACTTCGTAACCGGTGCCACATCCCGGAATGAGCACGGGAGCCGGAGCAAAACTGGTTCGTGTCAGGAACTCCGCCAGATTGGGAGGAACGTGCCCAAGATCCCAAGGCTGCTTTCCACGCTCCCAACGCTTGACCCAGAATTGAGTTCGGAAACTGTCCTCTTCGTTTGGTTGGCTGGCCTCATTCATATTGGAATTCTCTTTTGTACCTGGTCGAGATGCCGGGGAACCGTGCATTCCACTTAATCCGCCTTCACTTCGTTTCGGCGCGATAAATCCCGCCTTTGGCGGGATTTAGGGTGTGCGTTTGAAGACGAATTCGCGGGCGCCGGTGGCGTCGAAGGCGGAGGGGAAATCGGACTCGCCAGGGGCGGCGCCGGATACCGTCAGGGCGCCGTCTTCGATTTTGTAAATCGCATAGCACTTTTTGCCAATGGCGTCCGGGTTGTCGCAGGCGGTAATCACGCCGATAAATTGCCTGGGTGTCGTGTCTTCCCGAAGCGTAAATGTGCCTTTGAGCCAATCGCCGTCCTCATGGCCGTGATAGTCCAGAGTTTGGCCGGAGAAGGTCAGGCTGGCAGGGCCTTCGTTGTCTTTGGTTATCTCGACGCCTTTCCAAACGCCTTCAAGCTCAGTCGCATCAGGCGATTCAGTCCTGGGCGCGACGGTGGTTTGGGAGGTTGGCGGAGGTGCGTCGGAATTTGAGCGTTTGGGAGTGGAGCATCCCGCGGCGAAAATGAGCGCGAAGGATACGGCGATTGGAACCATCCTTTTCATGGGCCTAGTTTGACTGCGTCACGGGGAATTGTCGAGTGTAAACAAAAAAGTGTGAGCGGCGCGGGGCACTCAACATACCACATGTCGAAATGGTCTGCCGGGAAAAATTATTTTATGTCTTCTTGGGGTTGCAAAAATATGCGGTGAGAATAATGTTGATTGCATGGCAGAGTCCAAGAAGAAGTCGGTGCCCAACCCTCACTCGCCTAAGTCCACTCCCGGTGACGCCCCCGATTTGCCCCCGTCGGAACCTGAATTGCTCCCGACGGAACAACTCGACGCTTTGTCGCTTTTGCAGGTTGTCGATATGATCGTGGCCAAACTTCCCCCGCGACATAGTGCCATTATGGACATGGTCTATTTGCGTGATCGGGTGATCGAAGTGGAGGAGGTCAATGATCAGGCCCGCCAAACCATCGAGAAGCTCGATGCGGTGGTGGAGAAGCTGCGTTCGCCGGCGTTTCGAGTGGGGACGATGCTGATGGCGGTGGAGCCGGACAAGGCGCATGTATGCGTGAGCGGGACGGATTATGTGTGCCGCATTGACCCGCAAATTCCGCTGGCGAGCTTGCAAGTGGGGCAGCGTGTGTTGCTGAATGAGGCTTTTGCCGTCGTGCAAGGGCTTGGGTTTGATCGGAATGGGCCGATTGTGCGGATCGATGAATTGCTTTCGGGCGGGCGGCTGCGGATTGGCCAGGAATCGGGCTTGCTGTGCTCTGTGTTGTTGCGTTCGGCGCTTTTGGCGAAGGAAAAGCTGAAGCCGGGAATGGAAGTGCGGCTGGATGCCAATCAACGGGTTGCGTTGGAGGTGATTGGGGTCGGCAAGAGGATTGAGCGCGCGCTGGAAACGGTGACGCCGATTCCGTGGGGGGCGGTGGGCGGGCAGAACGAGGCGGTGCAGGCGATTCGCGATACGATCGAGATGCCGTTTCTTCACCGGGAACTCTTCAAGCGATTTGATCACACGGTACCGAAAGGATTTCTTTTGCATGGGCCGCCGGGGTGCGGCAAAACGTTGCTGGGCAAGGCGACGGCGCATAATTTGCGGGAGCAAATCCGCGCGGAGACCGGTGTGGATCATCCGGAGTTTTTCCTGCACGTCAAGGGGCCGGAGATTCTCAATATGTGGGTGGGGGAATCGGAGCGGCAGGTGCGGGATTTATTTGCGCAGTGCCGGGAACGGGCGGCGGAAGGGTCGCTGGCGTTTTTGTTCATCGACGAGGCGGAATCCATCCTTGGCACGAGGCGGGCGGGGCGTTACAGCACGATTTTAAGCACTTTGGTGCCAATGTTTTGCTCGGAGATGGACGGGTTGGAGCCGCTGCAAAACGTGGTGGTTATTTTGGCCTCCAATCGGGCGGATTTGATCGACCCGGCGATATTGCGTCCGGGAAGAATTGATCGAAAAATCAAAGTCAATCGTCCAACACAAGAAGGCGCGCAGCGGATTTATGAGATTTATCTCAAGGAAACGCTGCCGCTGGCGGAACCCAAAGAAGCGATGGCCCGAGCAATAACAGAGGCGCATTACGCGAAAACGGTGGAGAACCAGTTTTTGGAAATCACCTACCGCAGCGGCAAGCGTGATTTTCTGTATCGAGGCGATTTGGCGAGCGGGGCGATTATCGCGGCGATCATCGAGCGCGCCAAGAGCCTGGCCATCAAACGGTCCATCGAAACCAAGATGGAGACGCACCTGACGCGGACCGATCTCATCCAGGCGTTGCAACAGGAGTACGCGGAGAACGATCTTTTCCCGCCCACCGACATAACGGAAGATTGGTTGAAGCTGACGGATTTCGATCCCGAAAATGTGATCAAGCTCGCGCCCATCCGGCCCCGGAAAAAAGACCTGCTGGGTTCCGGCATCGTTTAGCGCCCGCCCCCAATGGCATGATCATCCAGTTTGGCACTGAAACGGAAATTGGCATCGCACGCGACAAAGAGGAAAATCTTGATGTCGTCGCGGAGTCGATGGCCCTTGTACGGAGCGCGACAAAATCGGGCGTCCTGATGCGGTGGGATTATGAGTGCGAAGACCCGCACGCGGACATGCGGGGGTTTCACGTTGAGGAACTGCGGCAGGATAATGATGAGGCTTCTTATTTTGCGCAGGACGCGGGGCGCGAACTGAGTTTCGTGGAGATCAAAAGCGACCTCGTCCTTGGCAACGGCGCCCGGTATTACAATGATCACGCGCATCCGGAGTATTGCACGCCGGAATGCAGCACGGTGGAGGAGTTGATCGCGCACGACCGGGCGGGGGAGAGGATACTGATGCGTTGCGCGCAAAAACTTTCCGAGGAGCGCGGGTGCAACGTCTATCTTTACAAAAACAATACGGACTTCCGGGGGCATAGCTACGGCTGCCACGAGAATTACCTGTTGCCACGGTCGTTGCCGTGGGAAAAGCTGGCCCGGGGCATCCAGGCATTTTTGGTTTCGCGGCAGGTCGTCGCGGGCGCGGGGAAGTTCGCGATCGAGGAGGAGGACCGGTTTGTCGGGCCGGGATTCCAGATTTCGCAGCGGAGCGATTTTTTCAGCGAATTGCAGAGTGTGGATACGATGCAACGGCGGCCGATTGTCAATACTCGCGACGAACCGCACGCCAACCCGAATCTTTTCCGGCGATTTCATGTGATTCTGGGCGACGCGAATATGTCGCCATTTTCGACGCGGCTGAAAATCGGCACGACTGCGCTGGTGCTGGAGGCGCTGGCGAGAAACCCGAAGCGGGCGTATCCGGTGCTGGGTGACCCGTTGCAGGCGCTGGTTTCGATTTCGCGCGATCCGAAATTTCGCTGGGAAGTGGCATTGCAGGACAAAAAATATTCCACCGCGCTGGCGTTGCAGCGGGAATATTGGCAGGCGGTTTCGGAGTTGTGCGATTTAAGCGATGCTTCAAAAACGACGCTGGTTGCGGATTGGGACACTGTGCTGCGGGACCTGGAAACCGATGTGATGTTGTGCAAAGACCGGCTGGATTGGGTGGCGAAATTGGGACTGATCCGGGAATTCCAGGCGGCCCAGAACATTGGCGCGGATGACCCCTGGCTGCAAAGCCTTGACCTGGAATATCACAAACTGGATCGCGAGCAGGGGCTGTATTACGCCCTGGAGCAGGCTGGCTCGATGCGCGGGGTGCCGGATGAAAGCGCGGTGCGGCGGGCCATTTCGGAACCGCCCCGGACGACGCGGGCTTATATTCGGGGGCGGTGCATCCAGAAATTTTCCGCGGCGGTCATTTCGGCGCAATGGGACCATATCACATTGCAGGGGAGCGAGGAGCCGTTGAAGATTTCGCTGCTGGACGTTTTTACGCCGGAGGAGGTCCGGGCCTGCGCGAAAGTTGTCGATGCGGCAAAATGTCCGGACGATCTGCGATCCATCGCGGTGTCGGCCAGCGACCCTATGGTGTAAAATTTCACGCAGACTTTGCAATATTCCCGCCGGGTCTTCTTTGGCGATTTTGATGCCGACCCCTGTAAGTCATTGGATTTCAAGGAAGGTCATTGTGTAGTCCGATGGATTGAATACGTGGCACCTGTTGTGCTGTCTAATTAAGGAGGGGGAAATAACAGGGTTTAATGAGGATTTTATGAGCTTTCCACGAAGAGAACAACTTGAGGTTGAAGAACAGGTAGCCGCGCCGGCGATTCGGATTTTGGTGCGGCAGGCTGAGATTAACGGTTCGACTGTGAACGGGCATTCGAAAGCGGCGCGCAAATCGCGGCTGCAACGGCCAGAGTTGCTCGTGCTAGGCTGGGAGCGGCGGTCAAAGCGGCTTGGGATCAAGTAGATTTGGCGGGGGCTGGACCAGGCCCAGGGGCATCGGGTCGCCAGAGCACTTCGAAAATTCTTACGGCTTCGCGAAAGCCCTTCACTGTGTGGGGCGGCCATTCCAGGCACATCGCGGCGAGCTTCCCATCATCACGTTTCAACGCGGCATAGGTCGCTTCGCCAATAATGATTCGTCCGTGGCCGGAAACGCCTTCGAGACGGCTCGCGAGATTTACTTCACGTCCGAACGCGGTGTAGTTGAGGAGGTGCGTTTCTGAACCCATGTAACCGACGGTGGCCAGCCCGGTGTTGATTCCGGTGCCCATGGAAAGCAGGGCCAGGAGCGAATGCGGCTGAAGGCCCGTTGCGATA
This sequence comes from Verrucomicrobiia bacterium, assembly GCA_036272955.1. Taxonomy (GTDB): domain Bacteria; phylum Verrucomicrobiota; class Verrucomicrobiia; order Limisphaerales; family Palsa-1400; genus DATAUD01. The sequence goes on along the minus strand of DATAXU010000263.1, from coordinate 6,240 downwards.
CGTCCAACATTTTCCTCCTCGATCCGTTTGTTTTGTGCCAGCCGTTTCTTGTTCAACTCCGCCAAGGCCAGTTGAGCGTCGATGGCCGCTCGAACGGCATCGGCGGCATGTTGCGGATTGGCGACGGGAGCGCCCCAAAAAGCCATGACGCAATCGCCGATGTATTTGTCGAGCAAACCCCGGCGTTGTTTGACGATGTCGGCAATGGTGCCGAGGTAAAGACTGATCGTGCGCAGGGTTTCGCGGGCCTGGGCGTCGTAATAGGCCTCGGCGTCGGCGTCGTTTAAATTGTTGCGCTGGACGTATTCGGCGGCTTGAGCATGGGTGACGTCGGTCAACTCGGTGAAACCGCGAACGTCAGCGAAATAGACGGTGACTTCGCGCCGCACGCCGCCGAGAGAGAGAGTGGGAGCGGCGAGCACTTCGTTGACGACGTCAGGGGAAACCAGGCGGGAGAAAAGGTTTTTGACACGGCGCTTCTCCAGTTGCTCCACGCGGACACGATGTGTCACCACCATGACGTGGGTGATAATTCCGGCGCAGCAGAGCGGCAGGATAATCGGGGCGGCGATCCGAAATTGGAGGAACAGGAGAAACGCTCCGACGACGTACACGATGAAAAAAGCGAGCATGAGAAGGGAACCGGTGCCCGGGCGCGCGACCACCCAGGTGATCCAGGCGGAGAAAGAGCCGACCAGGACGATCAAAAGCAGGTCCAAAGAAATCGGGGTCACGCGGATGAAGCGGCCGGCGATGACGGAATTGGCGACGTTCAAATGTTCTGTGACAAGGAAGGTCGCGCTGTCCAATGGAGTGGCGCCGACGTCCGACAAATCGTTGCCGGTGGCCGTGGAACCGATGACCACCAATTTGTCGCGCCACCGGTTGGGGATGGGTTTGCCATCGGCGCGCTCGAGATAGCCTTCCAGCAATTCCTCCATCGATCCTTCGGTGAGGCGGGGATTGTTCAAGGAGAGGGACCAATCGATGTAGAAGTAACCGTTGCGGTCAACGGGGATGGTGCGCACAACGCCTCCGGGACCATGAAGAATAACGCGGCCGGGTTCGATCTGGGGATGATCGAGGTCGAGGTTTAATTGACGGGCGGCCATAACGATACCCATGGTCCAAACCCGCAGTGTGGTCATGGGCGCAAACTTTTCGGGGATTCCCGGGCGCAGCGGGGCGAGATTGGTGGTGGCGATCTCTCCGGATGTGTCGGTGGGAAAGACGATTGATTCGTCACCGCGCTGGCGGATGAAAGTGATTCGATTCGATTCGACGAGGGTTTTTGTCAGGTCGATGCCGTACTCGTTGGCCATCTGCTCGATGAACGGGTGCCAGACGGGATAATCCTGATAGACGCGTGCCCGGCGAAGGACACCGTCGGCATCGTGCTTGACGGAAATATTGCCGATGTGCCAGGCATTTTTGCGAAACAGAGGGGCGGGCAGGACATCCTGGTCCGCGCCCAAAATAACGTTGCCCGATTCGTGTATTTGACGGGCGAAAAAGTCGTCGGAACTGATGAGTTCGCCGTTGGGCAATTTGACGGAAGGATGGTCGGTGCGCAGTTCGGCGAACAGAACATCGAAGGCAACGGCTTTTGCGCCCTGGCTGGATAATTCATGCAATGCGCGCGCGTAAACTTCGCGGGGCCAGTAGAGGCCGTATTTGAAACCGAGGGAGCCATTGTTGACGGCGGCGATGGTGTCATCGCTGATTTCCACCATGCCGAGATTGGTGGCGTCGTTGTCAAAGGAGGCGGGATGGCGATTGGCCAGGCGGACGCGCCAATCATAGGTCATCCACTCGAGGCGTTCGAAGCCGGAGAAGTGGAGGAATTGAAAAGCGCAGACGCCCAGGATGATCGGCGCAGCGATAAAGAACGCCGGGGACTTAAAAAAATTCAGGCGCACAGCGGCAGAATAAACAAAACACCCGGAGCAACACAAGTTACTCCGGGTGTAAATTCAGCGCACTGGCGCCGTGCAGCCAACTATCAAGTCGGCGAGGGCTGGCCTCCAGTGGGGAACGTGGGGACGTGAGGAGGCGGTCCAATCGGAGGAAGGGTCTGATATACAATCTGCAACAGTGTGGCGAGTTCGTTTTCCAACTGGGTCAATATGTAAATGGGCGTCGGATGAACGTCGCCCTCGCCAGGAGTCCAGGACTCGCCGTCGCGGAGGACTTTGACAACAATGGGGCCGCCGGGCGTGATGCTCGCGGAAACAATGACCTGGCCGGTAATGCTGGTGAACGTCACGACATAATGGCCGTCTGGTTGCAGGACGGCGGTCACCTGGAAGTCCGTGCCGCGAATTCCGGCGACACCATGGGGCGTCTTGATTTCATAGCGGGAATTGGCGGAAAGCTTCTTGACGTTGCCGATGATGGAGCCTTGCTGCAAATCGAGCATCGTGGCCCTGTCGGCATCGCCAGAGGCGGAGGTGCGGGACATGTCAGTGAGGCCGAGCGTGCTGTCAGGCCCGAGGCGGACAGCGGAAGAAAGGCCGTTGACACTGAGGTCGCAACGGGAGCCAGCCCCTGTGCGGACGACAGAGCCGGAATCCAATTCTTCGTTGACAGTTGCAGGGGTCCAGTTGCCGCCTTGCTGAACTTCAACGTTGCCCTGAATAAACTTAATAGTCGCCTTGCCTTGAAGGTTATCGTTTTCGGCGGCCTGTAGAGTTGTTGTTACACCGACTAATGCGAGCGCCGCAGCGCAAGCCACAATGGTTTGTATTGTTCTCATAGATTCGTCATTATCCGCATGTATGTGAGCCAGATTACATTTTAGCCCTAAAATGTCAACCGAATTAAGTTCACAGATTTCACGTTACACTTGCAAGCAGAAAATACTCAAAAATACTCAAAAAATCGCTTAAAAACCGTACCGTTGGATTTCACTGGGTCGTTTTGAGCATTGCCGTCCATAAACCGGCGCCAAATTTTCCCTTTAAGCTTTCAAGCAAGTTTTCTGCCACTTTTTTGGACTCCGCCAGGGCAAAGGTGGTTGAACCACTCCCGGACATCAAGGCCGCCAATGCCCCGTTTTCGCGCAAATGCCCCTGGAAGAGTTCCAGCAAGGGGTATTTCCATAAAGCCGGTGCCTCCAACGAGTTATAAAACTGCCGACACGCGCCCGCCAAGTCTTTTTGCAGGCTTGAAACGAGCTGCGCGGCCCGGCCCGCCACCCCTTGCAAGGCCGCCGGGAACTTTGCCAATTGTTCATAGGCCCAAGGCGTCGAAATGCCAAATTCAGGATGCATGAGGACCAAATAGGTTCCCTGGAGAGGCGGAAATGCCTCCAGAGGCGTAATAATTTCACCCCGGCCGGTCGCCAATGCGGGGCGATTTTGCAAAAAGAAGGGAATATCCGAGCCGAGGGATGAGGCGATTTCCTGAAGCCTTGCAGGTTGCAACGGATGGCCAAAAAGCTCGTTTAAGGCCAAAAGCGTGGTGGCGGCGTTTCCGCTGCCACCGCCAAGGCCGGCGGCGATGGGGATGTTTTTACGCAAATGAATGCGGATTCCCTCCCGCGGGCCGGCGCCGGTACTTTGCAAAAAGAGGGTGGCGGCGCGAAAGACGAGGTTTTTGGAATTAACGGGAAGGTGGGGGTCGGTGCAGGTGAGGGAGATTCCGCTGCCTGCACGCTCAAATTCGAGGTGGTCGTGCAACCCGACGGGGTGCATGACGGTTTCCAATTCGTGGTATCCGTCGGGCCGCTTCCCCAGGATATTGAGGAGGAGATTGACTTTACAGCCTGATGCCTTTTCGAGCACCGCTAATTATCGAAAATGCGGAAGCGGCTGCCAGGAATGAAGGGAGCGATGTCGCCGCCGCTAAAACCGAGGGAGGTGTCCGCTGAGAAGGTGGTATCGGCCATCCAGTTTGGCTTGTAACTCTCGGGATAAACGGGATCGGCAGGGTGCATGATTGGGCCGTAATCGCCCGCCGGATGATTTGGAAGGGGGAAGGTGAGGATTTCGTATGCGCCGACGCCGGTGCGTTCCAAACTGCGATTGAAGCCGTGGAAGAAGCCGGTGGTCATCACTTCATCGGGCGCGCCAAAAATGGCGGTCTGCTCCATGGATCGGCGAATTTCGCCGAGGCGGCCGAACTCAGTCACGTTGTCGATGCCGCGGCCGAGTTTCTCTTCAGGGCCGGCGCAGCCCGCGACGATGAATGCAACGCTCAACAGAGACAAAAAAATAGAAGACTTCTTAAACATACTTAAACTCACTTTTTGTAAAAGTAAGCCGCCGACACGCTGGTTGTCTAGCACATTTTCTTATTTTTTTGAATTGCCCGGCACGGTGGGCCCAGAGCCGTCGCGCGTCAAAGACTGGCCGCCGGCGGGAAAGGGATCCACTATGACCGGCCCTTCGAGGTCCGGAGGGCCGTCCAGTGACAAGCGGGGATTCAATACGCCCTGGTATTGCCTGAGAAGATCGCGAGGAGTGCGATGGATGTCGCCTTCCCCCGGCGTCCAGGAACGGCCGTCTTTGAGCGTTTTTATCACATTTTGGCTGTTGGGCATCGCCTGCGCCGAGACAATCATCTTGCCGGCGACGCAGGTGAACGTCACATCATTGTGGGCATCAGGCTGCGGGGTGGCGATGACGTGAAAATCCGCGGGAAACCGCATCCCCGCAATGCCGTGAGGGGTCTTGATCTCATAACGGGAGGCTGAGGGAAGCTTTCTTACGTCCCCAAGAATCGCGCCAGAGCGGAGATCGAGCATTGTTTGGCTATCGGCATCGCGGCCCGGGCCGGAGCGGGCCATCAGTGGAATGGCCACGACCGTGTCCGGTTCGATGCGGACGGCGGAAGACAAGCCGTTGACGCTGAGATCGAGGGATGAATTGGCGCCCGTGCGGAAGACCACGCCGGAATAGTACGGCATGTTCACTTTGACGGGCAGCCAGGAGCCGTCCTTTTGGAAAAAGCAGTTGCCTCGGACAACTTTGACGACGGCTTTTGCCGAAGAACTACCCGAAGCGCCCACCCTTGCGGCTACGCCGATGGAAAGAGCGAGGGCAAAAATGACAATGGTTTTGGATTTCATAAAATCAGTCTCGTTGCTTCGTAGGGGTTTTGATTTACCTTGGCACAACCGTTTAAAAAAGCAAGGTCAATCGGGGTGCGGACAGGGCAGACGCAGCCATGCCGTCTGTGGCAAGGACAGATTCTCAAAAAGATCTGTTTGAAACATCGGCCAATCCGTTTTGATTATTCCGGAGTCTGTTTGAGTTGCCAAAATCGTCGGGGTAGATCGCTGATTCGACGCGCGGCGGAACATGGAATTGTGAATGCTCTGAAGAAACCGCGAAATTTGACTTGGCGAAAAGTGCTTAAAGTGTGTATTTTGCGTTATGACTGCGACGTTGACAGAATTACATCGCAAGCCCGGCAAACTCGTGCGACCGGTGATTCACGGCAAACGAAAGTTGACGATCACCGAGCATGGGCAGCCATGCGTTGAAATTGTGCCTGTACCGACAATCGACCGCGAGAAAGCAATCGCTGCGCTCCGCGCGATTGGCCCAGTGCCGTTGCCTCGCCGCAAATGAAGTCATTCCTATTGGACAGCAACGTGCTTTCCGAAATCTGGAAGCCATTGCCAAGCTCCGGCGTCCTGTCGTGGCTGGAACAGGCGGAATGGTTTTTGCCTGTGCCAGTGATCGCTGAAATTCAGGAAGGCGCTGAAGCGACAGCCAGCACGACCCGCCGAGCGCAAATCAATGCCAGGCTGGACGAGTTCCTAAGCCTCCACTCTGCGCTGGTGATCGATTGGGATGCAGAAACGGCTCGCATGTGGGCGCGCCTCAAACATTCGCCCGAAGTCAAACGAAGGCCACAACCGCTTTGGGACAGTCTCTTGGACGCGATGGCTGTTCGCCATAACGCCATTGTTGCGACGCGTAACCGACGCGATTTTCGTCACGCGGAGACTTTTAGTCCGTGGGAATACAACTTTCCTATCAATCAACCTTAACGCGTGTTCGCTGCAAATACCGTCCCCAAATTGCGGTGGCATCCGATCCCGCTAGAGCCGCCAACTCGAATCGCCGATATTTTGCATCGAGTTTCGCTTTAACCCGAACTCCGAAGTAGAGCGATAATTTGTTGGGGATCGCGCCCCTTGGATCAAATCATACCCCCTCCGATGGCCAGCCGGTCTTGGGGTGGAACCAACTTTGGCGAAGCACTTTTCAACCAATCCGACGTGGCTGC
>DATAXU010000262.1:0-32577 GCA_036272955.1 Verrucomicrobiia bacterium | reverse complement strand
GTAATAAGCATTGCCCACCGCCCCCAGGCTCCCAAAATTGGTTTCAATGTCCGGCAGCGCCGGACCATTGGTCTCCTGCATCGGCCAATACGCCACAGGCTCCAACCCTAGCACCGCTTGCGCAAATGAATTCGCGGGCGGCGTCACGATATAAACCAAAGACGGACCGTTCGTCACGACACCATAAGCGTTGCTGGCCACCACGGAGAACGTCGTGTTGGACCGGGCGACAAAAGAATAGCCGCTGTTTGTCGCGCCTGGAATGAGCACCCCCACTTGGTACCATTGAATCGAAAGCGGTTCAGTTCCGCTGATGGATAAATTGGTGTAAGTATAGACACTGTTGGAAATCGCATATACAACAGGAGGCAGGGTGATTTCCGGTGCTGTACCGGCGCTCAAACCGCTCGCGTAGAGTTGCTGGATTTGGGAGGATGCGAGGGCGTTGGTAAAGAAAGCCGCCTGGCAGATGCTCCCAGAGAAAAACCGCTCGGTGGTTCCGTTCGTGTAATCCGCAGCGCCGCCAAGATACACGTCGTTCGTGCTCCCGCTAATGGAACCGGTGGCGGAAGTCGAACTGTCCAACGCCCCGTCTATATAGAGCATATTCTGTGTTCCGGTATAAACCCCGGCGAGAAAATGCCATTTTCCGTCGTTAAAAACCTTCACAGAAGTGATCTCTCCGCCCGCGCCTGCGTTCCAATGGACCTTGCCCGATTGATCCACGAACATATGCCACGATTTATCAGTGTGGCTCATCAACTCCTGGTTACGGGTATCGGATGGGTAGCCCCTGGCCCAAATTGTGGCGGTGATTGGCTGGCCTGTGGGTGGATTGAGTGAAGCGGCGTAGCCCCCGTCTATGGCCGCATTCAGGCCGTTGATGGGCGAGGCAACGCCGTTCGACCCGATACCGTTGTAATCAGGCCCCGCGACAACGCCTGGCAAGGTATTCGGGGGATAGAAGCCGTTCAATGAAGCCGATCCGTAATTGTTGACGGTCGGAAATGTATTCGATGCCGGAGCGCTGTAACCCAATGCGTCCATGCGGTAATAAACCATCGGCTTGTCGTTCAAAACCAATGCTTCGTAACTGGTCGCTGGGGCGGTGTTGGTTGCCGATTCGTAGTGAGCCAGGACGTCGTTTGCGGAAAGCTCATTCGAATACAGGGCGACTTCGTCTATCATTCCGCCGAAACGATGTCCGCCTGGATCACCGGTTGCGTTATCCGCCAATCTCCCGGCGCCAATCGTCAGCGGGCTCCAAGTGTCCGGCAGATAGGTGGCTGCCAGAACCGCATTCGACTGGCCGTTCCAATAAAAAATCACATTGGTGCCGTCGTAAGTGAACACGACGTGTTGCCAGCCCGTTGTCGAGGAGGCGCCCGCCGTTCCGTAAATGTAAGTCGCCCCCGAAGTGCCGGTGCCGCCATGAAAAATCTGCATGTCCCATACCGCGGAGCTTCGGTGCCAGTCCACTGTCCAGCCGCCAATGGGGCTGCCACCCCCGGCTCCCGGGCTGCCGCCTCCGTTTTGCGCTTCGTAGCCCGCCTTTCCAATGGGCATGCCAAATGTCGTATTGGTCGGCCACGCCCAAAACTCGATCGTGAATGGGCCTTGCGCCAGATTGGTTAAAATGGCCGGCGTCGCGAGGTAACAGTTTGCCAACCCGGTAAAATTCTCGGCGGGGTCGCTGTCTCCCGCCAAGGCTCCGGTGAAGCTCCGGCCAACCGGACTCGTCCCTTGAGAATCCGCGTAATAGGCATTGGCCAGTGATCCCAGTGTTCCGAGGTTCGTTTCAACGTCGGGGGCTGCTGGAGTATTGGTTTCCTGCAAGGGCCAGTAGGCCACGGGACTGAGATTCGTGACCGCCCGAAAATAGAAGGACTGTGCCCGGAGCGGGCTTGCCGACATGATAGCGGCCATCGCCAGGAAAGATACTGGGTAACGCAGGAGAGAGTTTCGCATATTAACGGAAAATACGGATGTTTATTGTGTCGAGAGGATGGCCTGCTGTATTCCAAAGCCGTTCGCCGGCGGGTGGGCCGAGTCGAACGCGTCGTGAAATAAACGGGCATCAGGGCTATCATGCAAACTCCGCATGAATGTGGAAATCGCACATTTGAGTGATTTTCAATGACTTGTGCGGCGGGTTGTGACGGCGTCCGGGCGCCAGCCTTCTCACTCTTTTGGACTAGAGCCGAAGAACCTCACCACAGCTTCGGTGCGCGAGTTTACGTGCAATTTGTGATAAATGTTCCGCAGGTGGGTCCTCACGGTGTCAAATCCGATGCCGCATAAGTCCGCAATTTCCTTGTTCTGATAACCCTTGGCCAGATGACGCAGGATTTCCAATTCGCGCGAAGTGAGTTTCTCTGTTTCGACGCGTGGACCCAGTTGGTGAAAATATTTTACAACCAGCCGGGCAATCTGGCCCGACATCGCGGAATTGCCGCTGTGGACATCGGAAATTGCCTCCAAAAGCCGCGCCGGTGGTGTCCGCTTAAGCAGATAACCGTCAGCTCCCTCGCGCAACGATCTGAAGAGTTGTTCCTCATCGTCGTAAACGGTGTACATAAGAACTTTGACCTCTGGAACAAGGTTTTTCAACTCCCGGATGCAATCGATCCCCGAGGCCCCCGAAAGGTTGATATCCAGCAAAACCACATGAGGACAACCGGCGCCAATCCCCGCCACCGCTTCCTTTACGTCGCGATGCGCGCCGATGCAGCGGAACCCCTCGCTTCCGTCGATCAACGCGCTCAGGCTTTTGCGAATTCGCTCGTCGTCTTCGACTATGGACACTTTGATCAGATCGGTGCTTGTCATTTGGATGGAGACGGATTCTACGCGCAATGGTTTACGCCGAACATAGGCTGTATGGGTGAGGCTGGGCGTCATTTCTTTAGTTTAATTCTAAGCCGGACGGTGGTTCCAACTCCTTCCACGCTGGTCAACTCGAAAATACCGCCGATCTCCTCCATCCGTTTCCTGGTATTGGGAAGCCCGTTGCCCCTTTGCCCGTTGGTGTCTCGCGCAATGCCGCGGCCGTTGTCCTCAACGCTCAGTTCCATCTCTCCATCCTTCAGTTCGCCCCTCACCCAAACTTCGGTTGCGCCAGAATGACGGGCGGCGTTATTCAACGCTTCCTTGGCCGCCAGGAAAACATGGTGCCGCGTCTCTGCGCTTAACAGTTGGTCCGGCCACTCATCCGGGCTGTCGAATCGACAACGAATCGAGGTGCCGGCAAAAAGCTTTTCGGCGTGCTGGAAGATGTACGCGGTCAACATTGGAAGCTTATCGTTGCGCGGATTAACGGCCCACACAATTTCGTCCATGGATTGCACCAACTCGCGAACCGTCTGTGAAATTTGCGCGGTAAATTGTTTTACCATTGCCGGCTCGTCGGCTTCGCGTTGCGCCAATTCACTCAAAAAGGTGATCTGCGTCAAAGTAGTGCCGAGATCGTCATGGATATCCCGCGAGATGCGTGTCCTCTCCTTCTCAAGCGAATGCTGCATCTGCAACAAGGCCAGCTTTTGCCGCATTTTTTCCCTCGTCACAAAACGCCCAATCCCGGCTGCCAGCGAAATAATCCCAAGCAGGACCGCCGCGCGAAACCAATCTCTCTGCCAAAAATGCGGGAGGGAAACTACAAAAAGCGAGGCTCCTGAAGTGTCCCAGACGCCGTCCTTGTTGCAGGCAATGACATGAAACCAATATTCGCCCGGCCCGACGTTATTGTAATGCGCCGAGCGATGGGTTCCGGCCTCAATCCAATCTGAATCAGCGCCCTCCAGTTTATATTTGAAGCGGCACTTTTCGGGAGCGCGCAAATCCAGCGCCGTGTACAGAAATTCGAGTTCCCCGCGATTGGGCGGAACTGTCAGCCTGCCGGAATCGCATAAAGGTACTGATTTGCGATCCACGTTCACCTGTTCCAGGCGCACCAACGGCGGCGAAAGCTCGTTTCGGGCGTGGGCGGCATCGATTACGGCCAATCCTTTGGTGGTAGCGAAACACAAACAGTCATCCGATGTCTTCCAGATGGTGGGAGTGGCCGACCCGGCGCAGTCGATGCTTTCCAATCCATCCCCGCGGCCATAGTTGATGCATCGAATGACCGTCAAGGGCGGCTCAAGATCCTTTTCTGATACGCGAAAAATGCCTTTAGTGGAAGTCATCCAAAGCCACCCGTGGTTTTCCAGGATGCCAAGTATCTCATCGCTAAAAAGGCCGTCTTTTGTCGAGTATCGGGTAAACCGGCCGTCGCGCCAGCGCAGAAGGCCGGCGTTTGTGGTGCCCGCCCAAATGGTTTTTCCGTCAGCATCCGGACAAAGGGCGGAAATCGCGGGAAAAGGCTTCAAGTTCGCGGCCGTCATCAATTCGCACACGCCTCCGCGCCGCCGCATCAGGCCCAGTTCGCCGCCAATCCAAAGCGCGCCCTCCCGGTCTTCGCATAGTGATCGGACCGGGGCGTGACCGCCCGCGCTCTCCCACGTGAAGCGTGTTCCAGCGCGGCGGAACAAACCAACGGGTGTGCCAATCCAGAGGGTTCCGTCGCGGTCTTCCAGCATCGCGCTCAACGCTGTGTCAGGCAGACCGTCATTTTCCGTAAAATGGAGGATATTGTTCCGGTTGAGATAAACCAGACCGCCGCCATCATCGGACCCAACCCATAGGCCACCCTCCCTATCCCGGCAAAGCGCGAGAATTAAATCAAACGGAAAACCGGACACTTTTGAATGCACCCGAACTTCGCCATTGATAATCTCATTCAGGCCGCCGCCGCGGGTGCCGGCCCACAAAATTCCGCTGCGGTCTATCATCAGCGAGGTTACATTGTTGTGACTCAACCCATTTTTTTTCGTGTAAACGGTGAACGGCCTGGGTGTCAGCCGGATCAACCCTTCCCGGGAGCAAACCCAAACATCCCCCCAGCGGTCCTCGAACATGGAATTGATATGATCATAAGGCATGCCGCCGCTGTTCACCTCCGGGTGAAAAGCCCCGTCAATAAACCGATTGAGTCCGCTATAAGTGCCAATCCAAAGATTGCTTCGGCTGTCCTCATAAATACAATTGACAAAATTGTCCATCAGCCCCGATCTTGCGTCATAGGTATAATAGCTGGAGGAATTTTCTCCATCGATGCGGCGGTCAAATTCAGGAGGCGCGTTCTGGCCGGCCTTGCACCGCAAAACCAGGCCGTGAGCCGTCCCGATCCAAAGCCGTCCCTGTTTGTCTTCACGCAACGAAAGCACCGCGTCGTTCGTCAGCCCATTTATGTTGGCCGCCGCGCCCATCTTCGAGTGGTCGAACCAGTTGAGTCCGTTGGCTGTTCCGATCCAAACACACCCGCTCCGGTCCTCCACCACCGAGTTGACATGATCCGAGAGCAAACCCTGGCTGGAATTATAGGTGATCAGGCGCCCATTTTGAAAATGGCTCAACCCTTTGGATGAACCGATCCAGATTGAACCATCCGGGGCATGAAAAATGGAGCGCACAGTCGCATTGGACAGCGCGCCCATCTCCGGAACACCGGCAAACTTCCCTGCGCGCCACTGCAACACGCCGTCTCCCGTGCCGATCCATAATGTGTCATCTTGGACCGCCGCCAGGGTAGTTATATAATCGCTTTTGAGTGCCGGAGAATTTGCGCCGTTGAAAATTGTAAATTGCACCCCGTCGAACCGGGCGATTCCAGCGCGTGTCGCAACCCACAAATACCCATCCGACATTTGAGCCGCCGCCTGAACTCGATTGTCTGGCAACCCCTCGTCAGTTTGCCAAACCCGCAAAGAAAATGCCATCGGAGCAGAGGAGGAAGTTGACAGCAGCGGACTGGCCGACGCCGATACCGCGGCAATGGCAGCCAAGCCAGCGCAACTCGCTGCCCGCAGATAATTGACGAGGTGACGGATCACATAGCACTCGCGGCCACCGTACTCACATCATTGTGCGTTATCAATGCTTTTCAAAAGGAGTTTGTGAAATTTTCAGACCGCCCTCGGTGAGAGTCAGTAAGCGTGGCCATTAAGCTACTTGGGCAACGCAAAGGCCACCCAAGCGTCGCCGCGGGCGGTACCAAGATGCAGCACGCCGGTGGCAGGAATGACGACGTATTGCCGGCCATTAATTTGATAGGTCGCGGGCGCGGCACTTCCGGCATAGGGCAGCGTCGCGGCCCATAATTCGTCGCCGGTCGTTTTGTCGAATGCCCGAATCTTGTTGTCTCGCGTGCCGGAGCAAAAGAGCAATCCACCCGCTGTGACGATGGCTCCGCCGTAATTTTCCGTTCCCGTGGGCGGCAGTCCTTTTGCCGCCAATTCCGGATACTCGCCCAGAGGCTTTTTCCAGATGAGTTTGCCCGTATTCAAGTCAATACAATTTATCGTTCCCCAAGGCGGTTTGTTGGCGGGATAGCCGTCCCGGTCGTAGAACCGAGGATAGCCGGCGAAGCTGTAAACAGGACGTTCGGTTTTCGCCGCGGTTTCGGGCGTGGGGCGGTCGCGCAAGAGAAGAAAGTCTTCCAGTGATTTTAAATCCTCCGAACTCAATTGAGGGAAGCCCGGCATTGCATTCTTTCCTTCCCGGATCTGTTTGGCGACCGCTTCCTCCGTCATTCGATGCCTTATTCCGCGCAGCGGCGGATAAATGCCGACACCCAAACGATTGGTTCCGTGACAGACCGCGCACATTGTCTCGAAGATTTTCTGACCGGGCGTTTTGGGCGCCTTGGGATCGTCCGGTGGATCATCATCGCGAAACATAGTAATGGCCCAGCCAATGCGATTGGCGGTCACATAGAGGCGGCCTGTTTCCGCATCGACGCAAGCCCCGGTCCATTCCGCCCCGCCATCGACATCGAAGTAAAGCGTCGGCCGCCCCTCCGTGCAGGGCAGAAACCAGCCGGTGCGCATGCTTTTGAAGCAAGTGCGGGCGTATTCGGCCGCGTCTTCAGTGCGGGTCGTCAGATCGGCCGCGGTGAACTCCAGCTTCGAGAAATTTTCCGGCAACTGGGGATCGGGTTGATACGGGGAGGTTACTTCGCCTGGAACGTCGCTTGTTGGCGCCCGGCGCAAACGGAAGGGAAAAATGGGTTTCCCACTGGTGCGATCCAGCAAAAGCGTGTTGCCGATTTTCGTTGTCGCCGCCACTACATCCACCTTCCGCCCGTCACATGTGATCGTCGCCAGATTGGGCGGGCCAGAAACATCAAGATCCCAGATGTCATGTCGAATTTCCTGAAAATGCCAGAGCCGCTTGCCGGTCCGGGCATCCAGGGCAATGACACAATTGGCGAAAAGATTTTGGCCGAGGTGCCGTACGCCGTTAAAATTCGGCTTGGGCGAGGCAGTACTAAAGTACGCAATGCCGCGCACCTCATCCAGCGCCATTCCGGCCCAAGCGTTGGCGCCGTACGATTCAATTTTGTCCCACGTGTCGGCTCCAAATTCCCCGTCATGCGGCACCGTGTGAAAAGTCCACAGCCACTTTCCGCTGGCAACGTCAAAAGCCCAAACATCCTTTTCGAAGCCGGCCACAATAATGATATTATGGAAAATGACGGGCGCGGCCGTTGCGGCTCCAAATCCAGGTTCGGCGACTCCGGGCAGAAGAATCTTTCCGTCCTGGCCGAAGCCGGCGATGGGTTGGCCATTCTTTGGACTCAGCGCGTATAGGAATTGTCCCGAGCAAAACATGACCCGTTCTTGCGCCCCGTTGCTTCCAGGCCAGTACATCAACCCGCGAAAGGCGGGACGGCCTTCAGGTTTGAAGCGCCACAACTCCGCTCCAGTTTCCGCGTTGACTGCCACAACAGAATTTCCCGGTGTCGGGGTGATCATCATGTCGCGGACAATGATGGGGTTGCATTCCAAGGCATTTCCCTTATCGCGGGAATGATAAATCCAAGCCACTTGCAAATTGGTGACGTTCTCCCGGTCAATTTGCCGAAGCGCCGAATAACGCATTCCGCCGTTGTCCCCGTGCGATCTTTCCCAAGTCAAAAAAGTCTTCCCCTTGGGAAAGCCGTTGGCAGGCGTTAATTCATCGGGTTTAGCCGCGGGAATGATTTGGTAGAGGGGCAGCTTTTCGCGGGCCTCCGCGCTCTCCACCGACCAATAATTTGTTTCTTTCGCGCTGGCCCTTCCGAGCCGATCTGTGACGCCCGCCCCTAGAAAAAAGGCGATGACAACGCCTCGGATCACCCAGAAAAGTCGCATTCGAGCCTCTCAAAGATTGATTGTTTGACTGGAAGGGCGTTGAGCGGGCGGCGTCTGGCCAACGGCCCGGCGAATCGACCCCAGTTCTTCGCTGAGGTGTTTGGCAAACAGCTCGATATCACTGCTGTGAATCAATAGATTCGCGCCATCACGCACAAAAGAGGCTTCGATGTCAAGATCTCCCCAAAAATGGATGCCGGCGCCAATCCCTACGGCGCGGGCTTTGCGAAAAATGGTATGAACCGCTTCCAACAAGCATTTGTGGTCATACTGCTCCGGCACGCCTGGACTGCACGAAAGATCGTGTGGCCCGACGAGGACCGCATCCAGATCGGGCACTTGCAGTATGCTGTCCAGCGCGTCAATGGCGGGTGCGCTTTCGATGTTCACAATGAGCAAGTTATTCATGTAGCCTTAACGGATGTTCGCAGCCAACTTGGGTTCACCTCTAAGCAGGCCGTTTAATTTCGTTCCTTTTAGCGGACGAGATTTGACAGCGCCCCGCAAAGCCTGGACCTGGTCCGCAGTCTCAACGTAAGACGATGCAAACGTATGAAAGTTTGAAGCACACAGTATGGGAATGCAAAGATCATGTGGTGTTTATCCCGAAATGCCGCCGGAAGGTTCTGTATGCGCAGTTGCGAGGGGACTTGGGGGTGGTGTTTCGGGATTTGGCGGAGCAGAAGGAATGCAAAGTGGAGGAGGGGCACTTGATGCCCGATCACGTTCACATGTTGTTGTCGGTGCCGCCGAAATATTCGGTGGCCAGCGTGATGGGGTTCATCAAGGGGAAAAGCGCGATCCACCTGGCGCGGGTGTATGCCGGGCGGCGAAGGAATTACGTGGGGCAGCATTTTTGGGCGCGCGGGTATTGGGTATCGACGGTCGGCAAGAACGAGGCGGCGGTGCGTCGGTACATCCAAGACCAGGAGAAAGAAGACCGACGCCTCGAACAACTGGAGATGATGGCGCTTTGAGCGCCTCCTAAACATTAACCGCTTTGAGCGGTTCACACTCTTTCAAGCCTCCGGCTCTGCCGGAGGTCGCTGACAAAGATAAAGTGAAAGCTCAAAACGCAACCAGCGCTTACGCAATTTTCATTTTCACCTTCCGGCCCTTGATTTGCGTGCGGTTAAGTTTGGCAAGGATCGCGTTGACGGTCTCCGATGCAACGTCAATAAAACTATGGCGCTCCCGCAGATCAATGACGCCCACGGTCTTCGCAGGCAATCCAGTCTCGCCAAGAATCGTTCCAAGGACGTCGCTGGCAATAATCCCGTGTTCCAACCCCAGGTTCAAATAAAGGCGAGTGAAATCAGGAGGAGTCGGGCGGCTGGCTTTCGGTTTGGTCGGCACGAGCGGGCGGGTTTCGTGCGCGATCGGAACGGCAACTGCGGCAGAAACGGCCAAAGTGACTGGCGCATCTGCAAGCTTGGTCCTGGTCGGCGGCGAAGCCGCAGGTGGCAGAACCGCAGGAGCGGACGGCGTCGAATGTTCGGGCCGGTTTGGAAATTGACCGCGAGTCTTACGAAAAGGCGGGGCCTGCCTTCGATCATTGTCACGCAAACTCTTGTGTTGTGGCGCTCGGTTATCGGAACCTCCTCCCCGGGATTGGCGCTCGTTCAATTCTGCATGCGGCGCCAATTTAGACGGGGCGGTCTCGCGGTTTTGTAATTGCGCCAAGCAGGCCGACGCGATGTCCGTGGAGCTGAATCCTTCCTCCAGCAAACGCCCAAGAAGCTGCTCCTGTTTTTGGAACTCGCCGATTTTCAGTGTCGCGCGCAAGCCATTGAGAAATACATTGTCCCGCGCTTCTTCAACTTCGGCTGCGGTAGGGATTTTTGCGCGCGTGATGCGTGTGTTTGTGTAGCGTTCGATGTTTCGGATTTGAAAAAGTTCGCGCCCGGACACAAAGGTGATCGCCCGGCCGCTCCGCCCTGCGCGCCCCGTCCGCCCGATGCGATGAATATAATCCTCTCCGTCGTAGGGCAGGTCGTAATTGAAAACCACCTGCACGTCGTCCACATCGATGCCTCGCGCCGCGATGTCCGTTGCGACCAGGAATTCCAAGCCCGACTTGCGGAATTTGTTCATTGTTCTATCGCGCATCGCCTGTGTCATGTCGCCGTGCAATCGGTCCGCCAGGTAACCCTGCGCCTCCAGATGATCCACCAGATCGTCCACCATCCGCTTGGTGTTGCAGAAAATGATTCCCAGCTTGAGATCGTGAATATCGATCAGGCGGGTCAGCAAATCTATTTTGTAGGGTCGATCCACCTCGTAATAGACTTGCTCCACCGTCGGAACCGTCATCGCCTTCTGCTCGATTTTGACGTTCTCGGGATTTCGCGAAAACTTTTCAATCAGTTCGCGGATCGGCTTCGCAACGGTGGCCGAAAAGAAAACGGTCTGCCTTTCCGGGGGTGTTCCTTTTAAAATGGTTTCCATATCGTCGCGGAAACCCATGTTCAGCATCACGTCCACCTCGTCGAGAATCACCATCTTCACCGACTCCAGCCGCAGCGTTCCGCGCCGCATATGATCCATTACCCGCCCAGGCGTGCCGATGACGATTTGTGCGCCCTGTTTGAGTCCCCAGAACTGCCGCTCATAGGATTGCCCGCCGTATATTGGCAGTGCGGTGACCCCGCGTTTGAAGAGAGCCAATTTGTGGAATTCCTCCGACACCTGCATAGCCAGTTCCCTCGTGGGACAGAGAATGAGTGCCTGCACGGCGCGCAAATTGGGATCGGTTTTTTCAATCGCCGGAATGGCGAACGCGGCCGTTTTGCCTGAGCCGGTCTGCGATTGTCCGACAATATCGCGCCCGGCCATAAGAACCGGGATGGCGGCGGCCTGGATGGGTGCCGCCTGTTCAAACCCAAGTTTATCAATCGCCTTCAACAACTCCGCCGACAGTCCCAGTTCCGAAAACAGTTTCATTTGAATATCTTCACAATTATCCCAATTATTGCACTGCCTCGAAGTGGAAAGAGAGCTAATTCTGGCGTCACGTTTGGCGGCCATTGACAGCGTCGGCGCCGTTTAGTTGCCTGGATCTGGGAACCAAGAGAGCCTCGAGGAACCACCTTCGGAAATTCGCGAAATCCATCGAAGCCAATCGATGCTCAAGCCATAGTCCAATTTGCTGGGTCGTAATCTCTCCAGCGATTTCTGTCGGAATGAAGCTTTTGCCGACAAAAGGAAACGTTAAGAGCCTTTCCACCAGAGGCGTGAAGTTAACGGCCCAGGAATTTGACGACTGCCTCAGTGCGCGAACTGACCTGGAGTTTTTCGTAGATATTATGGCAATGTTTGCGAATCGTCTCGATGCTCACTCCCAGCATATCGGCAATTTCCTTGTAAGGGAGACCTTTGGAGAGCAATTCCAGCACCTCCATTTCGCGGGCGGAGAGGGGGTGTTCCGCGCCGGAGTGAGTCGGCTGGTGATGGAAGTGCTGCACTATTTTCCGAGCGATCAAGCTGTTCAAAGGTGAGCCCCCTGTGCTGGCGTCTCGCACCGCTGCCAGCACTTGCGTGCCGGAGCCGGATCGCCCTTTTAGAAGATAGCCGACCGCGCCGGCCAGTAATGACTTAAAGATCGCATCCGCATCCTCATAAACTGTCAGCATGATAAAGTGGATGTTTGGGAGCTGACCCTTGAGGCGGCGCACGCAGTCGATCCCGCTCATCTTTGGAAGGTTGATGTCCATCAGGACGACGTCCGGTTTTGCGGCCGGAATCCTCTCCAGGGCGTCCTCGGCGGAGCGATGACTGCTGGCCAGAATAAAGCCGGGCGTCTGTTCCAATTGATGGACTAACTGTTCCCGAACTATATTATCGTCTTCCACTACGCTCACGCGCACCAATCGCGCGGGGCGGGGCAGAGGCGCGTTTGAACTATCTGGTTTCACGGTCACTACTTTCATCAATGTTAGGGTTCCCTGTTCGCCACGCCAATTACACGACCGTGTAACGCTTCCATCGGGAGGACAAGGCGAATCACTGTCCCCTCGTGGATTTTGCTTTTGATTTCCAATTGGCCGCCGATAGCCAGCAGTCTGTGTCGCATATTCGCCAGGCCGTTGCCGTTTTGGGCGACACGAGCGAGGTCAAAGCCTCGGCCGTTGTCGGCAATCGCAATGTTGAGGGCGTCCTCAGCGAGGTTCAATTTAAGGTTCACTTCGGTCGCACTCGCATGGGTAACGGTATTTTGAAGGGCCTCGCGGACGGTTAGGAGCAAATTATGGCGAATTTCCGCCCCGAGCGGCAGGTCGGGCAGGACAGTGGGGATGTCAAGCAGGCAGCGGATTTGCGCCAGGCTCAAATGTTCCTGCGCAAACTGGCTCAGATAATTCGCCAGGCTCTCCAGGGAGTCGTGCTGCGGGTTTATAGCCCAGACGATTTCATCCAGGGACTGGATTGTCCGTCGCGCGGTGGCGGGAATGAGGGAGAACCAACGGGAACGGTCATGATTGTCGTCGCGGGCGACCTCAACACGCTGGCTTAGGAAAACAATCTGCGTGAGATTTGCGCCCAGGTCATCGTGCAGGTCTTTGGCAATGCGCGCCCGCTCTTGCTCCATCGCGCGGTGATGTTCAATTCGTTCGCGGTGTTGAATTTCCGTTCCCAGTTTCGCGGTTTGTTCCTGGACCTGGCGGTGCAATTGTTTGATCCAGATGAACGCCGCGATGATGACAAATAACATCCCGCCCACCAGCACCAACGCGCGCTCAACGGTCCACCATGACGGGCGGGCCAAAACCACCAGGTCTCGTGCGGTCCGGGTCTGGATTCGGATCGCTCCCACTCCGAGCCCAAGTTCGGCGTACGGCGCCGGGTCCACTTCGCAGACGCCTGTAACCCGGAGACGGCTGCCGATGGCGATTTTCGACGAATCGCTTTCAGCCGCGGGCACAAAAATCTGGAGCGTGCGGTCCTGCCATTCCAACGCCAGGACGGTATTGGCGCCGATATTATTTCGCCCGCGCAAGACGCCTTCCAGCGTTACCAGGCGCGAATCAAGTCCCCCTTCTTCCATGCCGTTGGCAGTGAGTTCGACTGGCGCCAGCGGCTGGTTGGCGCCGCGTTTAGCGAGTATCACTTGCGCCAGGACGGGTGAATAACGATGCGTCTCGGGAAAGCCCACTGCCTGGACACGGTCCCCCGGAAGAAATGTCTCATGGGCGCTGGCAACGGCGTCCGCTTCGGGCTTGCGCCAATACAGCCAATGAGAACGCCCAAAACGGGCATCCAAAACAACGTCTTCTTTGAAGAACGCCATGGCGCTGCCCGTATCGTCCTGGAGAAAAACTTTGCGGTTGTCCTGCAAACTCACGACCCCTTCGACCTTCACACGATGAAAAAATTCACGAGGTCCACTCATGCCCAACAAACTGCCTATCTTGCGGACGGGCAATGTGGCTGGATCCGGCGCGGGCTGCAAAACATCGACTTGCTCAGGCGTGGGAATCAGCAAATGAATGCCCTGGACCCGGCCTTGATCATCTCTTGCCGCGACGCCCACCCCTCGCACTCGAATCTCGGCGTCAACCAGGCCGTTTACCCATCGAGTGGACCCCATGCCCAGAGTGGCCGTGAGTTCCTGGCCGTCACAAATGAGCAGCAAATGCGCGCCGTCGGTGGATCGGACACTTCCCTGAACTTCTATCCATTGGGCGTCAATCTGCCCGGTCATTAGTTGGCTCAAGCTCAGCTCTTGCGAGGGAGGCAGCTTCCCCGGTCCCAGAACCTGGATGCGGTCGGCCGAAATTAAGGGGCTGTCATTCTCATCCAACCCCGCGGTGCCTTCGACCTCGATGTACGTTCCGAATTTGGCGGTTTTTCGAGTTTGTTCCACCGGAAAAACAAGTCGTATGCCACAAGTATCATCCTGGATATATTCGGCGTGCAGTTCGGTAATCACACCGCGAATCCTAACCGGGGGGCGACCCTCAAGCTGGCGGTGCGACAGATCGCGGACTTGTTTGTTGGACGTTAGAATGGCCGAGTCCGTCGGCTGTTTTTCGGTTGGTGATGGCCGCCTGCCCTGGTTTCGAGAGTCGAGAATCCCGATAGTGTCCGCTCCTGCCATCCAAAGATTGGCGGCTTCCCACCGTCCGGACTGATTAAACGCGCCTGTGCAAATGCCGCGCGCAACGACCCGGGTTCCGGAGGGAGGTAACACCGGCGAATTGTCAGGATCTCGCAGATGCCCCCGCAGGCGCAGGTTTCCAGCCGTGAGATCGAAGACCATTTCGGTGTCAATGACTCGCGGATATTGGATTTCTCCCGTTATCTCGACCCACTCCATATCTTGCTCGGGCATAAACGAGTTTTGCGGGCCGATACGAATGGGATTGGATGCGGCTGTTGGCCCGGTGACCGTGGCAATGCCATTCGTAAGATCAACTCTTTGGCCGTTCCGAATACTTGTTCCGGCAATTGAAACTCTTTGGCCGATGGCGAGAGTGTCCATCCCTGACAGTCCGCTCAGTTCGATACATCCCGAAGAATCGAGAACGCACGTTCGGGCGCCATTTGCGGTTCGTCCCACCACCACTGCATCTACCCGCACAGAATAGCCATTCTGCGCGCGAGCGCGCAGGGCAAGCAATTGTTTAAGATTCGTTATGACAGTTGCGCCGGGGGCCAAATATTGCCATTGAATCCACGATTGCTTCGCGGAACCATTCCTTATCCAATCCAGCCATTTGGTTTCGACGCGCCCGTCAAAAAGGTTCAGGACCGTTTCCATGGGGGGATTTTCGCCCCGTGCCGAAATGGAATCGGTGAAAACGGGCTGGGGACTGTGGTCCTCTTGCCGGACCCCCATCACCTCGAGTTCGGCTAGCTGGACGGAATTGACGGCGTCAGCATCCCGCACTTTATCGATTTGCCAGCGGTAGGTTTCAAAGGCGTTGGTGTTGGGAATCTCATAAAGTTTTCGCTCCTGGCGCGAGGGGAAAACTTCACCTTTGCGCTCGTCTAGCGTGGTCCAGGTCCTGCCGCCGTCATTCGAGGCGAGCAGGCGCCAATCTTGGGGATCGCGCTGGGCAAAGTCATTGGCGGAGGTCAAGGCGTACCAATGAACGACTTTCCTGACTGGCTCAGTTTGCGCATCCGCATGACCAAGGCCGAGGCTGAGAATCGTATATATCCATGCCACGCTGGTCCTTAGCGATCTTGGCGATCCGATCATAATTCAACGAAGTCCTGTTCGGCGATTCGCGAATGGCGCGGCAGGCTTCGCGGCATTTTGCAGTTCGCACTAAAAAGATATACGGCGTGCAAATAAGTAGCAACCACCTTGAGTGTCCGTGGGCTGGACTACACTAACGTGTAATGGACGGTATGCATCTCATCAGCGATCCTTCTCGACAAGCCCAGAACGAGCGCCGCCTTTTGGCGGCTAGTCTGGCCCGAGTAACTGGAAAAAACTGAATTAACGATATGATCAAAAAAGCACGTTATGGTTCGTGGCTCCAGGCGCTGCCTGCGGGCATGGCGGCATTGGCGCTGACACTTTCGGCAGCTACTGTGAACGCAGGGACTCTGCTGGGGCCTCTCAATCCCGGTTTTGAAAGCGGTGCGCTGGATTGGAACGTTGGAGGCCCGCAGGATTCGGGCGGCATTGTCACTTTCGACAACGAGCCGACCAATGGCCCCAGCGCTCCCGGCACAAATAGCGCCATGATGACGGCGGACGGCACAGTTTCCCCGCCCAACGGAAACGATCTTCGCGCGAATTATTTTTCCCTTGGCGCGGCCGCTTTGGGGAGCAATGGGGTTACTTTTCAGTTCGATTATAATATTATCAATACCATTAATTATGGGAATTCCGTCCGTTGCGACCTTCGCTTCGAGGACGTCAATGGTAATTTTCTCGGCGAGCACCTCTTTTATATTGGCACTCCCAACGGCGACGCTGGCGGACAAGGCTGGCAACATTTCTCAGGTTCCGCGACGCCGATTCCGACCGCCGTCACCTGCGACATCCGCATTTCAATGAACATTTTTGGCGATGACATTTGGAGCAGCGGTCCGGTTCTTTTCGACAATTTTTCCGTCACGGTCAACAGCGGGATCGGCCCGCAAAATCCCGGGTTCGAAATGGGCGCACTGGATTGGAATGCGGGCGGACCCCAGGATTCGGGCGGCATGGTCACCTTCGACAATGAGCCGACCAATGGTCCCAGCGCGCCTGGCACCAATTCCGCCATGATGACGGCGGACGGTACAGTTTCGCCGCCCAACGGCAACGATCTTCGCGCGAATTATTTTTCACTCGGCGCGGCTACCCAGGGCACCAATGCCATCAGCATCGACTTCGACTACAACATTTTAAATGTGATAAACTACGGAAACCAAATCCGGGTTGGTTGCCGCTTTGAAGATTCGGGCGGCGGCTTCCTGGGCGAGCATAATTTTTACATTGGCACGCCGAATAACGATACAGGAGGTCAAGGCTGGCGGCACTTCCAGGGCGTGGCTGTTCCCGTCTTTTCGGCCGTTAACATGGATATTCGGATATCGATGAACATTTTCGGAGACGATATTTGGAGCAGCGGCGCAGTACTCTTCGACAACTTTGTCATCAAAGTCACGCCGCTCATCGGGCCGAATAACAATCCGGGATTTGAAAACGCAGGAGCGAACTGGAACGCGGGACAGCCTGGTGGGACAGCCGGCTCGGTAAGTTTCGCAAATGAGCCTACGAATGGACCGAGCGCGCCCGGGACCAATTGCGCGCTCATCACCAGCGACGGCAGTGACGGCCCTACTGGGAGTGGCGTCGATCTGCGCGTCAATGAATATAATCTGGCCAATAGCGGCCAACCGGTGACCTTTTCCTGGGACTATAATATCTTGAACACGGTGAATATCGGGGATGAGATTCGGGTCGGGCTGCGTTTCTTCGACGTTAATAATAACTTTGTCGGCGAAAACAACACGCATCTCGGCACCCCGAACGGCGATGCAGGCGGCCAGGGCTGGAAACATATGTCGATCTCAACCGTTCCTCCTTCAGGGGCGGTGAGTTCCGACATTCGGGTTTCGATGAATGTTTTTGGCACCGGCGATGATAATTGGACCAGCGGTCCCGTTTTGTTCGACAATTTTACCGTCGCGACAGGAGTTATCGCCCCGCCGACTGTGAATAATATCACTATTGGCGCCGTAAAAAACCTGCCGGTGACGTGGTTGTTGATCGGCGCTTCCCAGCCTGCGACGGACTCGGGTGGCAATCCGCTCTCGGTCAGTTATGTCAGCCCCGCGACTAATGGTACGACTTCTACCGACGGGTCCTCTGTGACGTACGACCCCACCACCGGTTACACCGGGAATGACCTCTTCACGTTCGGCATTAGCGACGGACTCGGTGGATATGCCACCGGCACTGCGTCGGTTATCGTCAATCCGACAGTTGGGCTGAACCAGTTCACCAATACGGTGAATGCAGGAGGCACTAATTTGGTGCTCACCTTCTCCGGCGCTGCCTATTGCGAGTACATCCTGCAATCAACCTCCACCCTGTCGCTCCCCGGAGTTTGGACGCCGCAGGCAACCAACGCCGCGAATGGATCGGGGGTGGTGACATTTACTAACCAGGAATCCGGTACAGATGGTTTCTGGAGGGCGGTGTTGATGCCATAAAACTGAATGCGGAAGAAATCTAAAAATGTGTTTGCGCCCGCAACGCTCGAGCTTGCCAAATCAGCGTTGCGGGCGGAACTTCTTATATACGCAGTAGAGTCAGGAGCAGTATGAATTGTGAGAGTGAAAGGGGGGTGATGGCGGTGGAACATTCGGATATGCGGAAAGGAGCGGACCAGCGGTATCCAGGGAGAGGAGGGTTTACACTTATCGAGCTTCTAGTAGTGATTGCGATCATTGCCATTCTCGCCGCACTGCTTTTGCCTGCGCTCAGCCGTGCCAAGCTACAGGCTGGCGGCATTCAATGCATGAGTCAAAGCCGTCAATTGACCGTCGCCTGGACTCTTTATGCGGGGGACAACCGGGAGATACTGGCTCTCAATGAACGCAATAGCGCGCTCGGCGGATGGGTTAATGGTGTCATGAGTTTTTCCCCCGCCGACCAGGATAATACCAATACCGCGTTTCTCGTAAGTTATCCGACGGCTGTTCCCCCTCTCATCGGGCCTTATGTCGCAAGGAATACGGCGATTTTCCATTGTCCTGCGGACACCAGCCACGCGCCGGGCCAGTCATTGCGGGTGCGCAGCTATTCTATGAACGGTTTTGTGGGATCTCCTTATCCGGATCTTTTTGATCAGACCACGCCTCCCTACACACCTTTTCGTAAGACATCAGATTTCCATAACCCCGCCGGTATATTTATCTTCCTGGACGAACACCCTGACAGTATTGATGACGGGTGGTACATTTTCTGCATAAATTCCGATCCCGCCGAGATCACTCAATGGAGCGACTTGCCTGCTTCTGGGCACGGCGGGGCAGCCGGATTTACTTTTGCCGATGGCCATGCGGAAATCCATAAATGGCTGGCGCCGGCAACAGTTCAGCCGATAAATGACAATGGAACCTTCAATAACAATGTCGGACCCACCCCCACGGATATCCAATGGGTAGCCACCCGCTCATGGTCAGCCCATTGACTGAATACAAAATGCGATTGATCCTGTTTTTTTGCCTTGTCTTCTCCGTGGCGCGCAATGGGACTGCTTCCGGCCTGGGTTGGCCGAGCAACCGATACCTGCCAGCATTTTCCGCGCCTGCCGCGATTATTGATTGCATCGATACCAGTTCTTCCACGGGGGCTGAGCAGGATTTGTTTGCTTCCCTGGAAGGCATCGTTAATCGCGCTCAGCCGCGGATTGGCTGCGTCAGCAGTTCAGCGGAGGAGGGGGAATTTACCTGGTTCGGCATCCATAACCTGACCTTCAGCATGATCAATGGTTACAGCGCTGTTCTTAAGTACGAAACCAACGTCACGGGTCTGGTCGTCACGGATCCAAATCAACCCGATACACTGGATCTGGCCACAACGATTGCCGGGGTGAAGAACGAATTAATCTGCGACCCCAGCTTGCTCGGAACCCTCACCAACCCTCCTTATAGTTTATCCATCAACGATGACCTTCGCGGAATGTTTTCAAACAAATACGGGATCTATCAGTATCTTTACTCCAACTATTGGACGTCCTGCACGCATCGGATCATTGCTGGCATGGAAACCAACGGCCATGGAAATCTGCGCGATTATTTGGTGGCGGTTCAAGCCGCCTCGGTTTGGCTGGATCCTGGCGTTCCCGGTGACGCGGCGGCGCTTGCCCCATTTGTGTCCCAGATGACGCCCCTGGCGGGTGTTTACATGGGTTGGTGGCCGAGTGAAGACAATGGCTTGAGTTGGATTGCGCAATATGGAATTCCCGTGGTCGCAAGCGACTGGTTTGAAAATGGGTCGCTTTTTGCGGGGGTCGCCAGCGCCATTAACGTCCCCCCTATCCCGCCAGCGCCCCCCCTGCAAAACAAAGTCTATGTCTCCATGACTTTGAGTGATGGAGATAACGTGCAGTACATGCAACATTACATGAAGGTCAACTGGGGAAATTCCTCTCGCGGGAGGGTTCCCATAGGCTGGACCTCGCAACCAATTGCCGCGGACCTCGATCCGGGAATGTTGAATTATTATTGGAGCACTGCCACCACCAATGACTGCCTTGTGGCCGGCCCTTCGGGCGCCGGATATACGCGCATCAATTTTTGGAATCCGGCCAACGTTGCCGCTTATGCGCAGGCCTCCGCGCCCTACCTTCAAAGGAGCGGCATGACCGGTATTACCGTTTGGTCAACCCTTTCGATGTCAACCGCCAGCGCTTATGCCGCTAATTGCCGAATATTGCTGGGACTTTACGATTTTGGGGATGGGGGGTACACGACCAATTATGAAACGCTGCCTGCCATCGGCTTTCCAGGTTCGGCCAATTACGCTGCCACCGCCGCCGACCTTGTCACGGGAATTACGAATATGGCGACGGGCTGGAACGGATCCAAACCCATGTTCGTCGCCGTCGAGGGGGACGGTTGGGACATCACACCATCGGATTGCGTGACCGTGGCAAATGCCTTGAGCGCCAATGAATATGTGATCGTGCGTCCCGATCAATTATTTGTGCTCTACCGTCAGTGGGCGGGTTTGGTGCAATCAGGCGCGCCGCGCGCTTACGGCAATCTTCCCGCCAGCCTGCAGACGCCCGCTGGCTATCCTTTAGCGCTGACGGTTTACCCGCTCGGCGCCGAGCCTATGAGTTATCAATGGCAATTAAACGGTTCCAACCTCGTCAACAGCAGTCGTATCGAAGGCTCGCAAAGCGCAACCCTCACGATTAATCCGGCGTTTGGCAACGATGCGGGCCATTACCAGGTTATCATTTCTAATTCGCTTGGATCTGCCACCAGCGCTGTCTGCAACGTGTCAGTGGGACGCAATGCCTTCACCTCGGCGGCGGGATGGAGTCGAAACGGCAATGCGGGTATTCTGACGAACAACTCCGTGGAATTGACGGATGGACATGGCAGCGAAGCATCATCGGTTTTTTTGAACTATCCGGAATATGTGGGCGCGTTCGTGGCTTCGTTCACCTATCAGGACGTAGGCAAAGGCGGCGCCGATGGGTGCGCTTTTGTTCTGCAAAACGCGTCTGCCGATTCGACCGCTTTGGGCGCTCCCGGGGGCAGCCTGGGGTGCTCGGGAATCACTCCCAGCTTCGCCATGGAATTCAATATCTACTCTTCCTATGGAGTAGGGATGGCTCTTAGCCCGAACAGTCAAATAGGTACTTACAACGGCACCGCCCCGGTTAACCTCGCGGGAGGCAATCCAATTAACGTCTCGCTATCTTACAACGGAACGCTGCTCTCGATTACCCTCACGGATACGGTGACCCACGCCAGTTTTTCGACCAACGCCGAGATTAATCTTTTTGAGACCCTGGGATCGGTCACCGCATACGTCGGCATGACGGCCGCGGACGGCGGCATCAGTTCCACTCAGATCGTAAGTAATTTCCAGTTCACGAGCTTCGCAACCCTTTCCGGCCAAGCGACAAGCACTAATACTGTAGTGTTGACATGGCCGAACTGCGCATCCGGTTTGGTCTTGCAACAGGCGTCCGGCCCCGGGTCGGCGTGGAGCACCGTGACCAACGTCCCAGCGCAAGAAAGCAACGGAAGCAACCAGGTCACCATCGCGCCGCAATTAGCGAGCAGTCTGTATCGCTTGGCCACACCCTAATTCCCCCGGTATTCGCCAATTGCGGGCCGTGCTTCGGTTGGGGTCCACAATAGTTCCCGGTTCAAGCCATTCGTCCCAAAACCGACCGTGGAAACTTTCCACAAAGCCGTTTGGCCACCGGGTGCCTGGATCAATGTAGAACGTCGGATATGAATTCTCCGCCAACAAGTTACATCACATTAAACGTTGGCATGAAAATCCTTGCCTGAATTCGCCCCATAGGTGTTATTAAGATTTGCGGGCAGTAATTACACTTCGGTCGGCGTGTGCCGAAAACCGCCAAAACCCGCCCGGCCCAAAAATCGCCCATTTCCTTTTCGGAATAACATTTTCCCTCCGTGATTGTCATCAACAGCGCCGAATATTCCGCCACCGGCAGAGGTCCGGTTTTTTCCGCGTTGATATGATCGTCGTGTACAATGATCATTCCACCCTTCGGCAGAACGGCAAATGATTTTTCCAATAGCAACTCCACTCGATCTTTATCCCAGTCATGAAGAACATTTGAGAACAGATGAACGTCGCACTGCACTGGAAAAGGGGCGCAAGGTCCACCGCTCGGATTGAACTTCCAATGGCTATAGAGCTACAGACCTCTCTTCCCCTCCGCCTTCACTTTTGCCCACCTGGCCCGTGCAGCAGCGGCAGGCTTGGCTTTGGCTGCGGCACTCATTTTCCTCCGTTTCTTTACCGCGGCGGAAGCTTTTTCCTTCGTCCCTTTAGCCTTTTGCCCATCTGGCTGTCGTTCGGACGGATCGGCGTCTTCGATATGCGCTCCGGATACGAAACGATGTTGTCCCGGTCCACTGCAATCCGCCCTTCCGTCCCCGCGAAGAACGCTCAACCGTCCAAGCCGACGGATTTGCCGGGAAAGCTTCCGCAACGTCGAATAGCTGAAGCAACCCATCCTCGATTACATCGATTACCATAACAAAACCCCCAAGCCTTTTAAGTGGGCTGCTTCGGCTAAACTGATACTGAGCAAAGTCGAACACTTACGCAAAATATTTCACTAACACTACACTAGTCCACGAATGCAAATTCGTCGGACATCAGAAGTATCTGCGCGTATTTCTGCCAGGCATCGAGGTGGCTCTTGGGCGCGGGATTTGGAGCGTGGATAAACTGGCGGGCCAAATCCATTTCTTCGAGCGTTGGATCGCGTTGGTAGGCCAACTGATAAAGCAGGCGAATTCGTTGTTGATCCGTGGATGCGAAACTGGCGCGCTTTGCGAACCTCCTAGCCTGTTCGACAATAAAGGGACTGTTCATCAAAAACAAAGCTTGCTGAGGCACGGTCGTATAAAACCGTCGCGGGCTGGTGCTGTCGGGACTGGCGAAATCGAACGCCCGAAATTCATCAGGGAGGTTTTGGCGATCCACGTAACCAAAAATTGTCCGCCGCGTCGAAGCCGGATCTGTAATCTCCACGGCGTGTCCGCCCGGAGTCGAGTCCAATTTCGCTGAAACCGCCAGGAGCGAGTCGCGCATCGCTTCGAAGTCGAGACGTTGCCGGTTCATTCGCCAAAGCAGTTTGTCGTCTGGGTCGATTTTGTCGCACTTGGGGTTATCGCCGCTGCTCTGCCGGTATGCGCCGGAAAGCATAATCAGGCGATGGAGATTTTTGATCGACCAGCCGCCTGCCACGAAACGCGCCGCAAGGTAGTCCAGCAACTCGGGATGCGTGGGCGGTTCCGAACGTAATCCAAAATCGCTGGGCGTTGCCACAAGCGGGCTGCCGAAATGATACATCCATACGCGATTAACGATTACTCGGGCGGTCAGGGGATTATCGCGGTTGGCGATGGCTTCGGCTAATTCGAGGCGTCCGCTGCCGTGATGAAAGGGTTTGCGGTCCGTGCCGCTCAAGAATTCCAGAAATTCGCGAGGCGCCTCCGCCCCTTGATTCTCGCTATTGCCGCGAATGAAAATACGCGTGTCGTGAGGGTTGGGCGAATCCACCAACGCCATCGCGCGCGGCGGAGCGCCCTGGGATGTCGCATCAAGTTCGTCGATATTTCGTTGCAATTCGCGCAGTTTTTGGGCCGTGGGCGTATCATACAGCCGGTCAAACTCCGTGCGCGGCAGATTTGCAGGCGCGTCAGACGCATAAAGAATTTGCCGTAGCGCCTCGGCGTTGGTGTCGGGCAATTCTGGCACGGACGGCGAATTCGTTGCCGCCACTGCGTCCTGCCAGCGCTTGTCAATTTCTGTGAAGAGTTTTCCGTAACGTTCCGCAACGTCCTTCATCGTGTCCGGTGAATTGGTTGCAAATGCGCGCGCGACCAGTGGATTGATGGAACGAGCCAGGGTTGAATTTGTCCCGAATTTAGCCGACACCTCTTTGGCGCGAGTTGGAAAATCCTTTTCCGGCAATGCGGCAAAGGCGAACCACGGCGCGAAAATATCGGATTGACTCTTGTGCCATCCGTCCAAAGCGGAGGTCCATCGCTGCAACACCTCCGGATCCAATTTGTGCGCGCGGGCAATCCTTTCGGCGTCCGACTTATTGGTGAAACCCTGCGCCTCGTAAGCCGCGAGCAGGTAACCTCCGGATTGGTCGCGCAATTGGGCGGCCATCGTGCGTTCCTGTTCCTTTCGATAATGATCGAGCGCGTCGGCGCGTTTTTTGTGCTCGACAAGATATTCTTCGTGCGCCTTTTTCGGCGCTTCAATTCCGAGCAACGGCTCCTCGGCGGGTTCCATCGAGCTGGCGAAAATGCCGTACAACGAATAATAATCGCGCGACGGAATCGGATCAAACTTGTGGTCGTGGCAACGGGCGCACTCGACCGTAAGTCCCATCATCCCGCGGCAAACCACATCAATTTGATCATCGATGACGTCGTTGATATTCCCATTGAATCGCCGCCCGACAGTCAGATAGCCCAGGGCGGCGAGCGTGCGCTTGTCTTTGGCGGTGGGCAGCAAATCACCTGCGATTTGCTCTTTCAGGAATTGATCGTAGGGCAGGTCCTCGTTGAAAGCGCGGATGACGTAATCGCGATAAGTATAGGCGTATGGAAAATGTCGGTCGGCCTCCCCAAAATAGCCCTTGGTGTCCGCATAGCGCGCGACATCCAGCCAGTGGCGGCCCCAGCGTTCGCCGTAGCGCGGCGATGCCAGCAAGCGGTCCACGACGCGCGCGAAGGCGTCGGGCGACGAGTCGGCCTTGAACGCCGCAACTTCCTGGGGCGTGGGCGGCAGACCGATCAAATCGAAAGTGGCGCGGCGAATGAGCGTGCGTTTATCGGCCATAGGCGGAGGCGGAAGTTTCGCCGCTTCCAATCGCGCGAGAATAAACTTGTCCACCGGCATACGGACCCAGTGTTTATGCTGGACGACCGGAACGTTAGGCATCCGGACTGGCTGAAAAGCCCAATGCGAACGGGCTTTTTCCCGGATGCTTTCGACTTTTTCGAGTCCAGCCTGGGAAGTGCGCGGGTCAGGCGCGCCCATTTTGACCCAGGCTTCGAGCGCAGCGATTTGAGCGGGCGCGAGTTTCTTGTTTTTGGGCGGCATCCGCAGATCGTCATCGGTGTAACGAACCGCCTTGATCAAAAGGCTTTGCTCAACGTCGCCGGGTTTGATTGCCGGGCCGGTGTCGCCACCTTTCAACAGATCTTCGCGGGTGTCAAGCAGAAGGCCGCCCTTGACCTTGGCGCTTTGGTGGCTGTGGCACGGGTAGCAATTGTCCACGAGAACGGGGCGGATCTTGCTCTCGAAAAATTCGACACCCGCGGATTTATCGGCGGCCATTGCAGCCGTCCCCGTCGCCCCCAGGCAAAGTGCGAGGCCCAAGGCGCGCCGCGTATTCACGCGATTAACTCCCGAACGACGTGGCCATAGACGTCGGTGAGGCGGAAGTCGCGGCCGGAACTGCGGAACGTCAGCTTTTCGTGGTCAAAGCCGAGGAGCCGCAGGATCGTGGCGTGCAAATCATGGACATGCACTTTGTTCTCGACAGCGGCAAAACCGAATTCGTCCGTTGCACCATGCACGTAGCCGCCCCGAACGCCGCCGCCGGCCATCCACATGCTAAAACCATAGTGATTATGGTCGCGGCCATTGATTTTGCCGAGATTGGAGCCGGGCTTGGGCAATTCGACCGTTGGCGTCCGGCCGAATTCGCCGCCCCAGACAACAAGCGTGCTGTCAAGCATTCCGCGCTGTTTTAAATCCTTTAGCAAGGCGGCGATTGCCTGGTCCGACTCGCGTGCGAGATTGCCATGGTTGAGCTGGATGTCGTCGTGGCTGTCCCAGGGCTGTCCCGCGCCGTGCCAAACTTGCACGAAACGCACACCGCGTTCGATCAATCGCCGCGTGATCAGCAGTTGCCGGGCCTGTGTGCCGTCGCCGTACATTTTTCGGATGTGTTCAGGCTCGCGTCTGATGTCGAAGGCGTCGCTGGCATCCATTTGCATTCTGTAAGCCAGCTCGAATGATTGGATGCGCGCTTCCAGCTTTGCGTCGTTTCGGCGTTTTTCCAAATGTTGCCCGTTGAGTTTTTGAAGCAGGTCCAATTGCTGGCGTTGCTCGGGCAGCGAGATGTAATTGTTTTTGATGTTCTGGATCAGATCCTCGAGCTTGGTATGCGCGGTGTCAATATAAGTGCCCTGATAAGCCCCCGGCAAAAACGCCGCCTGCCAGTTTTGCGATTCCTGGATCGGGTAGCCGCCGGGGCACATCGCGATGAACCCCGGCAGATTCTGATTCTCCGAGCCAAGTCCGTAGGTCACCCACGATCCCATGCTGGGGCGGATCGCGCGCGCTTCGCCGCAATTCATCAGCATCAGGGACGGCTCGTGATTCGGAATGTCCGCCGCCATCGAGCGAATAACACAAATGTCGTCGATATTTTCCGCCACATGCGAAAACAACTCGCTCACCTCAATGCCGCTCTGGCCGTATTTTTTGAATTTGAAAGGGGAGGGGAATGCCGCGCCGGTTTTGCGTTCCGTAGGCAGATTTTCCATCGGCAACAGTTTGCCCGCATATTTTTCCAGCGACGGCTTGGGGTCAAAGGTATCGACATGCGACGGCCCCCCATTCGCAAAAATATGAACGACATGCTTGGCTTTCGCCGGAAATTGCGGCGGCTTTGGGAGGAGCGGAGAAACGTAGTTATCAGCGCGCGCGGTGTCCGCCCACCCCACACTCGAAAGAAGCTCGGCCAGGCCAATCGCACCCATTCCCATGCCGCAACGGCGGAGAAAATCGCGGCGGGTTAGCGCCAGGTGCTCCGGATTGGGACGATGATGATCCATGCAATAAAGGCTTCGACGCCGGGCGCTCAATACGAATTCAAACTGGCTCTTTATCATCCTTCCATGCCGAGTCGAAACCTACGACCCACATTTATTACTATAAACCATCGATAAACAATAATCTAAAGACAAGAAATGATGAGCCTCCCGCCATTTGAGATGAGAAAATGGGTTATGAAATGTGTGAAAACTTGATTATCGGCGTCCCGGGCGCTGTGGGAGATGGAGTGATTTCGCCCGGTGAATTCTTTCCGCCGAGGCGGCGGCTGGTCCACGCCATCATGCAAGCGAACGAGGGTAGATTCGCGATGTCCATGTCAATTGCCCGCAAAGTGATGGATTATTTCCAAGGCGGTGTCCATTCGGCCCACCTCACCCCGCGAGAACGGAAGCCATCATCCCGGCGATCACAGATGCCTGCATAGGCCAGGCAAACTGCAACGTTCGTTGCTTGATGGAAATAATATGGCGCAGTTGATCCGTCGTTAATTCAGATAAATCTGTCATCGGCGATTGGTAATATCGACCGGAGCTTTGAGTCAATAACGGAGATGATCCGGCGCAGTTTTTGCGCAGCCCACAGCGCAACCGTTGCGCGTCTGCATGGGTGCGCGGGAGACAAAAGCAGTCATTTGCTGGTGAAAACGCAAGCTGACCCAGGTGGCACGCCAGTTGCATACATTTGGGATGAGTTAATGAACACTAGATTACAGAAGGAGGATGAGCAACAGCCAATGAACACGACCATATTCAATTATCCAGGCTTCCAAATGCTGCCAAAGGGCATCAAGCAAATGCTGCTGGCGTCTGAGGCACATTTCTTCGATCAACCGGTGTCTAGTCATGTGAAGCAAGAGGCGGTGGCTCCAAAGAACTGGGGTATGAATTTCAGGACACGATGGACGCTACTGGCGAAAGCAGGTGACTCTGCAGGGCCGGAAACTGACTTCAATCTTTCGCCGCTTTTGGAGCCGCTAAATTGGGCGCATCACTAGACTCGGTTTTTCGATATCAAGGCACACGACTTCGCCGCCGGTGTCGAAGCGGACTTAAGAAGTCATTGGTCCCTACTAATCGTGACGGCGGCTGGCATATTATTTACCCATGGAAGTGGGGATTAAGGAGAAGGTTGATCCGCGTTCTGGTTGCAGACTGATGAACATCCAACCGCATGGAAGGCTTGGGAACACAAACAACAACCCGACCATGGGGTGGAAATTTACATATTCAAGCGTCGTTGCGCAGATGCGAATGGGAACTCATGGGTGGATGGCGGTGACAACAGGGTGTGATTAAAAGTGTCGGTCAATCTTTCGGGATTTGAGACCAATAGGCCTCCCAATCTTGGTTGGGTACTTGAACTTTGGGATTGTCTTCCTCACATCCGTCGGGCAGATGAAGGCATGGCTAAAACATCGAAAAAGGCAAAAAGAACACCGAACGCAGCGTTCATGAAACCGGTCACGCCGGACGGGATGCTGGCCAAAGTTATTGGCGACAAGCCGCTTCCACGGACCGAGTTGACGAAAAAGCTTTGGGTTTACATCCGCAAGAATGGGTTGCAGGACGCGAAGAAGAGGACCCTCATCAACGCCGACGACAACCTGAAGGCCGTATTCAACGGCAAGAAGCAGGTCAGCATGTTTGAGATGACCAAACTGGTCTCCGGGCATGTGAAGAAATAAGCGCGGCCCCTATTCGCCGGCTTTCTTCGCCCGGCACCCGGGAACCAGACGCGTTGATCCTCCAGCGGAACCGTCACCCCGGCCGTGGCTCCACAGGTTTCGGCCGGGAGAGCACGACCACATTGCCGACTCGGGTGATCAAATGGCTGCCGCTTTTCTCAGCCAGTTGCGGAGCGAGTTCCTTCTTCTGCTCTTTGAAGTCGTCGAACTTCACCTTGACGAGTTCATGGTGTTTCAGCGCGTTATCCAAGGCGGCGAGGAACTGCGGGCTGAGGCCCTCCTTGCCGACCTTCAGGGTCGCCTTGAGCCGCTGGGCTTGGGCTTTGTAAACACGTATTTGCGCGTTGGTGAGCGGAACCATTGCGCTAAAATACGCAGATTTCCGTAGAAAACCATCAGGAATTCAAGGGAGGGATCCTGTGCAATAGTGTCGGCACATCCAACTGACAGGCTTGTTGGGCACAATATCAAAAATTTGAAAGCCCCAGCTTCTGACGGTTGAATGTCGCGTCCGGATCAGGTGATCAGGGGTCGTCAATTGTTGCAAATGCGAAATGCTCAGACGGATGTTCGAGAGATTGGTGAGTGGTTCTATCGCCGTATGACGCTGCTGATCTCGTTTTCCGTCAGGTGGCAATGAGGGTGGAATCGTTGGCTGCCCATGTAGGCAAGGATGCTGCGGCGCAATTGTCGCGCGGCGATACGGGTGTCGAGGTCGTGCATGATGTCCAGCGTGCAAATGATGAGGGAGCCAGGCCCGACTTTGGCTTCGATGATGCCCGCGGGCAGCGCATTCCGATTGAACTTGTCAATAAAACGAAGCGGAGCATCCGGTGGCGACCGAAACAGGCTGGAATCGATAGCGAAGGCGCGGTGCAGTAGTTCCCACCATTGCCAGTTTGTCCAGGGATCGGTGGGGAAATCGGCGAAGATGGGATGACGGGCTTCGATCATTGCGCCCATTGTGCCCGGCTGGTTGGGAAACATGACCGGATTCCAAAATACGGGAACAAATTGCACAGCCAGGGGCCTGACGACTGATTGCTCGTCGGGCAATAGGAGGACGCGCTTTCCCTGGTGTAAGGCGTCGTAAAAAGAGGGCCCGGCGGTTTGAAAGATGGCGATGTCGTTTGCTGGGCATCTTTTTTCCGACGCGGGATAAACCCAGATTGACCAGTCATTGGCAATGGAGGTTCCGGGAAACGCGATGGTTATTTGGAGTTGAGTGGCGCGAGTGACGGCGGAGAGCGGCTGATGAATGCGGCCCAACTCGAAACGCGAGCCGACGGGTATTTCATGAGTTACGAAAGTTCCACCTGCAATTTTTTTGTTTCCATCCATCATCGTCCAGACGGCGGTGCGCCCATGCAACGCGCCGGAGCCGAAATTAGCGATTTCGACTGCAGCATCGAGGGCTTCGTCGTTCTGATAGGTTCGCTTTGGAAACAGCAGCAATGGAACTACCGGTGCGCAGAACTTTCGAAACGCGGCAGGATCGATGACTCCCTTGCTATCCCAAAAGCTGTCAAATAATCCCACGGTAGAAGTGCCCTGGCCGGGGAAATCATTTAATTGGAGAAGTTGAAAGCCGGCCTGGTTGGTCGTGCGAAGAGCGCGTTCGATTTCCTCCTTGTAAAGCAGGGCGGCCAATTCGCCTGAGTCGCGGGTATATGCGGCAGCGTCGCGGAGGCGGCCTTTCTGCATGAGGTCGCTACGGATGGCTTCCAATGCGACGGGGCGCAAGACGCCATTGTGCTTTGGTATTTCAGCCAGGCTCGGGTAGATGCAGTATTGTCCCACCTCATGGCTAATTAGCGGCACGGAGATGCAGGAGGCGGCGTGGCTGAAATCGGCCAGTGTATTGGGCGGGGTGTCATTAAGAATATCCTGACCGCGGACACGGCCAAGTTGAGTGTCCTGGGAAATGTAATAGTCGTCGCCGGGGCCTGGGACTTTGCCGCGTTTGGAGGAGGGGTAGGTTGTGCTGGCGAAAAGCAATGCTGGGTCCAATTGGCGGAAGTGGGCGACCAGATCGTCCAGCACGTGGTAATCGCCTTTTATTTCGTTGCCCATCGTGAACATTACCCACGACGGATGGTTGCCGTATTGCTGAATCATCCGTTCGCCTTCGTTGCGGAGGAAGGCAGTCAAGGCGGGGTCTTTGCCAATTTGAAAGGACCAATCGGGCAGTTCCACCTCCAGGTAGATTCCGGCGCGGTCGGCTAGTTTGAAGGCAATTTCGGGCGGACACCACGTATGAAAGCGAATGTGATTCAAGCCGCTGGCTTTGACAGCGGCAAAGATTTTCGCCCAGGTTTTCCCGGTCATGTCGGGATAGCCGGTTTTCGGAAAGACACAGCATTCGACTGTGCCGCGCAAAAAGACAGGACGTCCGTTAATGGTCAGGAGTTGGTTATCACGCTGAAACTCGCGCATTCCGAATTCAGTCGCGCACTCGGATTGCACATTGGTTCCATCCAGCCGCGCGCGCATGCGATAGAGCTTGGGATTGAATTCAGACCATAGCTCGGCCTCGGCAGTAATAGGATATACAAAAGTCTGTTCGCTGTCGCCATCGGGGATGGAGATGAGGGTGTCGAGGCGGGGAATGGCGCGACCTTTGAAGTTGGCGGGGAGGGCTTGTAGAAATAGCCGGGAGTTGCAGGGATGAAGGCTGTTGTTGTGGGTTGCGACGGTGACATTGATCCGAAGTTTTTTGAGATCGGGGCGGACACCCAATCGGTCGATACGGATTTTGTTCCGTGCGAGAAGTGCCATTTGCCCGACGATGCCGTTCCAAATCGACTGCGATTCCTGGGTGTAGGCATGGGGATTTCCAATGGCGGCTTGGCGGCGGTTATCCACACGCAGGACAATTTCATTGCGGCCCGGCTTGAGCGCCGATCCAATTTCGTATTGATGCGGAGCAACGAGGCTGTTTTGTCCGCCCATAAACCGGCCGTTGACCCACAGTCGGGTGTCCCAGAGCGCGCGTTCCAGTATGAGTTCAGTGTCCTTGCCAGCCCAACTTGCCGGAATATCGACGGTGCGGCGATACCACGCGGGACCAAGATAGGAAAAGCGTTGGTAGAGGTGCATCAACGAGGCGTCTGCATTGGTGTAATCTTTTGGCCGGCCAAACATTAAGCCGCGTTGGAAATTTAAATCTTCGGGCAAAAGCGCCGGAAGAGCCGGTCGCACAATTAGTGGATCGCCTTTGCCCGCTTCTGAAGTCGTGCCGGGCAGATGGATGGTGTCGTCGAAATGTTTCGTCCAATAACGCGAGGTCAGCCCGTTATCCTGGGGATCAAGCCGAAATTCCCATTTTCCGGAAAGGTCAATTTGTTGGGCGAGAGCGGCCTGGACCGTGCAGAGCAGGAAAACGAGAGGAAGTTTCATTTAAGCGCCGCCAAGACTTTTCCGAGGCGCGTGCCGGGAGCAAGACTATTTTTAAATTTTGTGTCATACGTTTGTATGACTATTCATTGGGCGCGCCATACTGATACTTCTTTAATCGTCACTTTGTGTCGTGTGCGAACGAATTGTTGTAATGGAATACAAACCCAAATTATGAAGACATTGCAATCGACTATAAGGCGTTTTCTAACCGTGCTAACTACGACGCGGGGCGCTGGCGCCCTCGTTCTGTTGGTTGCGACGATTAATCTGGCGTCTGCACCTGCAGCGCGAGCAGCCGGGGCGTACTGGACGGACGCGTCTGCGGATAATACGTGGGCCACCGCGAATAACTGGTCTAATAACATTACACCGGCTTCGACCAACGACGTGTATTTCATCGATCTGGGCGCCGCAGGTTTGGCGACGAACGGCCCTTCCGGCACGCCAGATAACATTCTTGGCGCGAATTCCGTTATTCAGTCGCTCAATTACATTGACACCAATTACACTCATACGACGCTTATCGATTCCAACGTTACGCTAAACATAACCGGGACTGGCACTTACGGCATTTTTGTCGGAACAACCGTCGATGTCGCAGGCAGCAAGAGCACATACGCAACGATCAATGGGCCTGGCGCGGTTTTGACTGTCACAAATCCGAATGGAAGCATTAGCGCGCGGCAAGGTGAGGACAACAGTTCATCGGTGGCGAC
>DATAXU010000261.1:0-9255 GCA_036272955.1 Verrucomicrobiia bacterium | reverse complement strand
GGAAATCGGAATGAAATCAAATTTGACACCGGGGCAAAACTCCGCGAAATATAGCGACGAAGCCAGCGTAGCTCAGTTGGTTAGAGCGTGGGACTCATAAGCCCGAGGTCAGTGGTTCGATTCCACTCGCTGGCACCACTTCTTCTTCAACGGGATTCTTCGTCCGGCGCAAACCCATGGCGCATGGTGTTTTCCGTAACGACGCGCGGCAGGAGAAAGTGCAACAGATAATCGTGTCCCCCCGCCTTTGTGCCACTGCCGGACATCTTGAACCCGCCGAACGGCTGGCGCGCCACCATCGCGCCGGTGATGCCCCGATTGATATAAACATTGCCCGCCTCCAACTCCAACTTTGCCCGCTCGATATTGCGCGGACTCCGTGAAAAGAACCCGCCCGTCAGCGCGTATTCAGTGCCATTGGCCGATGCGAACGCCTCATCGAGATCCTGTGCTTTAAAAACGCACAGGACCGGCCCAAAAATTTCCTCCTGTGCGATTCGCGCCGTCGGGGAAACATCGGTGAAAATCGTCGGCGGTATGAAATATCCTTCCCCTTGCGGGACCGTCCCTTGAAAAGCCAGCTTGCCCTCCTTTTTGCCAAGCTCGATATAGCTCGAAATTCGGTCATAAGCCTCCTTATCGATCACTGGCCCAACAACGGTCCCTGGGTCTTCAGGCTGGCCAACCTTCAAGTCCCGGCACGCCTCAATCAGCCGTTCCAATACGCGGTCATAATTGCTTCCGACCACGATCAGCCGCGAGAGCGCCGAACATTTCTGCCCCTGATAACCAAACGCGGAATGAATAATCGCCGGCACCGCTTCATCGATGTCGGCGTCGGCATCGACGATCATCGCGTTCTTGCCGCCCATCTCGCAAATGGCGTGTTTCAATTGTTTCTGCCCAGGTTTGACGCGCCCCGCTGCTTCGAAAATTCCCAAACCCACTTTGCGCGATCCTGTGAACGCAATCAAACTGACCTTCGGGTGCCCCACAAGATACGCTCCCACCTCTTCCCCGGGTCCCGGCAGAAAATTAACCACTCCGGCGGGCATTCCCGCGCGTTGTAAAATATCCATCAACCGCCACGCGATGACGGAAGATTGTTCGGCCGGCTTCATGATGACCGTGTTACCCGACACTATTGCGGCGGCGGTCATCCCGCAAAGAATGGCGAGCGGAAAATTCCACGGCGCGATCACAACCGCGATTCCGCGCGGAATATAGTGATGAGTATTCGTCTCCCCCGGCACGGAATAATGACGAACCGCGATTCGCCGCATTTCCTCCCCATAGAATCCACAAAAGTCGATGGCCTCCGCGACATCCGCGTCGCCTTCAATCCACGGTTTGCCTGTTTCGAAAGCCTCCAGCGCCGTCAGATCAAATCGTTCCCGGCGCATCAATTCCGCGGCCCTATCCAGCACGCGCGCGCGTTCCTCCACGCTCGTCCGGCTCCATTTCGGGAAGGCCGACTGCGCTGCATCGAGCGCGGCATCCGCCTCAGCCCGTCCGGCTTTGGCCACATGGCCAATCACCTCGCTCGGGCGCCCCGGATTGACCGACAAAATTTCGTTTTCCGTCCAAACCTCCCTGCCGCCGATGATCAGCGGATACTTTTCGCCAAAACCCGCGCGCGCCGTTAGCAACGCCTCTTTCATGCGCCGGCGATTCTCCGCGATCCTGAAATCGGTCAAGGGCTCATTTGCAAATTCGTCTTTATTCATGGCGCTGCTTCGGCCGGGTCGCGCAGCAGCACCGCTGGCGGCACATGCTCATTGAATGTCGCCCGCAAA
This sequence comes from Verrucomicrobiia bacterium, assembly GCA_036272955.1. Lineage (GTDB taxonomy): Bacteria > Verrucomicrobiota > Verrucomicrobiia > Limisphaerales > Palsa-1400 > DATAUD01. The sequence continues at coordinate 7,459 of DATAXU010000261.1, read as the reverse complement.
AAACCTTCGTTGGACGTGTTCTCCAGCAGGCGCCGCACAAGATAACTCATGCCCGTGAGCGCATCGCCGACCGGGCAATAATCCCGAACGCGATAGCCCATGCCTGCCAGCGCCAGTTTCACGGGTTCGGCCATTCCATGCAGCATCTGGAACTCGATGCTTTGCGGAGACAGCCCCAATTCTTCAGCATGCGCGATGCATGCGGCGGCGCTCCGGACATTGTGCGTCGCAAAAGCGCAATTGACGACGCGCTGGTTTTCCAGCATCCGGCGCGCGAGCTTTTCGTAATTCGCGTCCGTTTCGGCTTTGTTCTCGAACACCGGCGATGGCCACCGGCGCTGTCGCGCCAGCACGGTTTCGTAATCCCAGTAAGCCCCTTTAATAAGGCGGATGGTGATGCGCCGGTTGCGCGACGCCGCCCAATCGACCAACTCGTCCAGGTTTTGCGCCGACTCGCGCAAGTAGGCCTGGAGGGCGATTCCGGCGTGTGGATAATCCCGCAGCGCCGGGTCATCGAGCACCCGTTTGAAGACTTGAAAAGTTACGTCCTTGAGGGCCGTGCTTTCCATGTCGAAGTTAATGAAGACTCCGTGCTCCCTGGCCGCGAGCATTATCGGACGCACCCGCGCCGCAATCCGCTCAACGGCCGTTTCAGGATCGGCTGGGTGGACTTGCGAATACAGCGCCGAAAGTTTGACGGACACATTAACCCTGGGAATTCCACCGTAGTCATCACAATCAATTTGTGGAACGGCGGGCCATTGCGCGGATTGCTGCGCCAGATCGCCAATCAATTCAATGTAACGGGTTTGATACTGCCGCGCTTCCAACTCGCTCACCGCCGTTTCGCCCAAAATATCCATCGTGAACGCCAGCGGTTGGCGGCGCATTTTCCGCAATGCCGGAACGGCTTCAACGCCGTTGCGCGCCAGAATGAAAACTTTCCCCAACTGCGCCACTCCTTGCCGGGCCGCGAAAGCAACCAGCCAGGGCGCGCGTGATCCGAGATTGACGCACCAACGGGCCAGCGCCGGGAGGCCGCCGGCTTCGCCACCCAAATACTCCTGTGCGTGACGCGCAATTTCAGCGGAAGAGTTCAGCGCCGGCAGAACGTCCACAAAACGGAATAGGTTGGTCTTCAAGGTTTCATTGCGCATCGACCAATTCATCATCCGTCCGGTGATGTTCCCGAAGCCCGGCCGATTTCCTTGTTTCATCCGCGCGAAAATCTCCAGGCCCCGCGCTTCGATTTTCTGTTGCTGGAGCGTGTCGCAATTTGCTGAAAATTGCCCGGCGATCATGGCCCTTTATGGAAAGGTACCACAAAACGGAGAAAAACGGAGAAACTGCGAGGGAGGAAAGCCGGCTTCGCCCGAATGGCGAAGCCGGTGGATAATTGACTTAACGGCGTTGGAACTGACGGCGTTGTCCGCCGCGTCCGCCGCCACCGCCACCTTGACCGCCGCCGCCGGGGGCGCGATCTTCGCGGGGACGGGCTTCGTTGACGGTCAGGGCGCGACCCTGAATTTCCTTGCCCGCCAGGGCCTGGATGGCCGCTTCGGCCCCTTCTGGCGTGGCCATGGTAACAAAACCAAAACCGCGCGAACGACCGCTCATGCGGTCAGTGATGAGGTTAACCTCGGAAACCGGGCCATGCTGCTGGAACAAATCCTGCAAATCATTCTCGGTAGTGTCGAAGGAAAGATTTCCCACGTACAATTTCGTATTCATTTTCTCTAATTGGTTTTAGACCACTGGCTGGCTTCCGGGAACTGTTCCCGTCTTTCGGGTTTCAAATCATCACTGAAACGTGTTCACCTGAGGATTCACCATGTTGGAAGTTTGCTATGCAATCTAAACTTGCCGTAAAGTGGATTGGCTGGGCGAATAATGCAAGTATTATTTTTATGCTGGTTTGTAACCCCCTTTCAGGCAACAATTCGCGGATATTGACCCCGTCGCGGCAAAGCGTCCATTTATGATTGACGTCCTTGATGTAAGCCACCATTACGGATTGCGGCCGATTTTAAGCCATATCAATCTGAAGATACCACCGGGGCAGCTCGTTGCGCTGATGGGCGCAAACGGCGTGGGCAAAAGCACGCTCCTGAATATTATCGCCGGTATTATGTCTCCGGCCAAAGGACACGTCGAAATCAATGGCCTCCGCCGCCGCGCCGATGAGCAAACCGAGCTTCAAATTCGCAAACTGACGTCCTATCTGGCCGATCACCCGTGGCTTCCCGAATTCATGACGGGTCGCGAATGGTTGCTGGCGATTGGTCGATTGTATGACCTGGAAGCGGACCGCTTGATGGATCATATTTCGCGGCTTCTGGATTTATTCCAACTTTCCGATAAAGGCGAGGCGCCTATCCGCACTTATTCCAACGGGCAAAAGAAGAAAATCGCCATTTGCGGCGCGCTCGTGCCGGAGACGCCAATCCTCGTCATGGACGAGCCATTTACCGGCGGCCTCGATCCCTCCGCTATTCTTGCGTTGAGCCGTGTTTTGAAACTGCTTGCCGAGCGCAACGGCGTGACCATGGTGATGTCATCGCAAATCGCCGAGATGGTTGAGCTGACCGCCCATCGCATTGCGATACTTGACCAGGCGAGCATCGTCGCGTACGACACGCTGGAGGGCCTGCGGGCGAAATCGGGGTGCAACGGTTCGTTGCCGGAGGTTTTTGAGAGGATCGTGCGCCCGCGCACCGTCGAACAGATTGAAAACTATTTCAAGCGTCCCCCCGCATGAAGCGTTCATTTCACGTTTACTCGAAGGCGGTTTGGCCTTCGCCGGGTTGGGTGCTTCTATTCGTCTTGCCGTATGTGTTGCTGGCACTGGGACTGCGAATCCTGAATTATAACTTCCCCGGCGTGCCAATGTCAGACCTTCCGGAAATAGGTAGCGCGCGCACTTGGGCTATTTCCGCCGCCGCGGTGTGGTACGCGATGTATCGACTGGTTCGCTTCCATCCGATCTGTTCGTTTCGATACGAATCGTGGTTGAAAACAACGCCGTGGCTGGCGGACAAGCCGCTCCCGCTGGGTCCAGTTCTGCCAGTGTGGCAAGACGCAGTCGTGCTTGGAGTTCTGGCTGCGTTCGCGAAGTGGCAGGCTCACGTGGATCCGGTCATGCCAGTGCTGGCGTTCGGGGTAACGTATTTGATTGGAATGAATGTTCTTCTGGCGTTGACCCGAACATGGTCATCTTGCTGGGCGTTGGGATTCCTCTGGCCGGTATTCCTTATTCCAGGAGCGAGCCAATGGCTGAAGATTGGAATGGGCGCGGCACTCCTGGCGGTCGTCTGGCACGGGCATCGGAAAAGCCTTCGGACTTTTCCGTGGCGGAAAGAGAACCCAAGTTCTCACCGGCCACCGATCATTATTTACGGCGATTTGATTTTTCAATCCGGAATCCGATTGGAACGGCCGCAAAACGTCCGCACCCCGACAAGCGTGGGGTGGCCCTATTCTTGTTTGTCCCCAAAATACATTCCGGCGTCCGTATCGCGCTTGAATAGCCTCCTCGGAAGTTTGTTGGCGGGATGGTGGACTTATTGCATCATTCGCGCATCTGACGCACCGCCGATAGCTGATCTCATTCTTTTCTTTACGATTATTGGCGCTTTCGTACGTTTCGCAGGGTACTGCTCCGGTCTTGTTCCTGCTGTCAATATCGGGGGAAGAATCGCGTTAGGACGACTGATCCTACCGGGCTTTGACCGCGTATTTCTGACTCCTTTGGCAAGTATCGGGCTGGCAATTCTCGGAGGCATGTGGATTCACCACGCTGGCCAACATTATGCTCCGGTCTGCGCGGCCGTTGTCAGTGTGGTTTGCTTCGCGTTGCTATCCGGAGGTCCGAGCGTGCGCAAATGGGTTTTAACGGGAGATCACCGCTCTTGCCGAAGCATCTTGCAACAAACCAGACAACAGCCCCTTACGCAAGTTTGACCAGCGCGGACTAATTCCACGACAAATCGTCAGGCGCATCCGCCAGCAGCCTGCTTTTCGGGTCTTTTTGCAGCAGGATCGTGCGCCAGAGCTTGTCCGGCTCCGGGGTGAAGATCAATTCCAGCGATGCCGGATGCATCAGCCAGTCCTTGCGCGCCATTTCGCTGTCGAGTTGCCCGGCCGTCCAGCCGGCGTAGCCCGCGAACAATTTCAGCTTCTGCGAATCGGAGTGGGATTCGGTCAAATCCACCAACGCATCGAGGGAATGCCCCAGATTCAAATTCAGCATGACGTTGGAGTTGGGGAGAAGGATGTCGCTGTACAAGAAGCTTAAGCTCTGGGGCTGGACGGGACCGCCGATAAATAATTTCTGCTCGCGCACCGTCGCCGGCAGGTTGGCAACCACGTTGTCGCCGACCGTGTTTCCCGTGGCGCGATTAATCACCAGCCCGAAGGCGCCCTCCGCATTGTGTTGACAAATCAGAACCACGGACCTATGGAAAAAAGATCCGTGCAACTTCCCGCCGTCCAACAAGAGACTTCCTTGCAACGAGTCGTTCGTCATCGTGCCATCTAACGCTAATGTGGCCCATCCTGGGCCAACTGGCAAATTCCCCCCCCCGGTTAACTTCCCTTCATCAACCCTTTCGCGGCGTGGATGAGCTTATCCGCCGTCAACCCGTGTTTCTCGTAAAGATTTTCGGCGATATAAGCCGATTGCCCGAATCCCCCCTCAATGCCCAGCGAGTGCATTCGATGCGGAATCCCGGCTTGCGAAAGGGCGTGTGAAATCTGCGCGCCCATTCCGCCGACGATCTGGTGGTCTTCGATGGTCACGATGCGGCCGCCGCATTTCTTGACGGTGGCGCCGATGGTTTTGATGTCCACACGGTTGATGAACGGATTTGAAATCACCGTCGCGTCCACCTTCTGCTCCTTCAACTTGTGCCCGGCATCGATCGACCTTCCGACCAACGGACCGCAAGCGACGATCACCACATCGCTTCCTTCCAGCAGCACCTGCGCTTTGCCCCATTCGTATTTTGCGTTTTCCAGCCAGTGCAGCGGGTAGTTTTCGCGTCCAACAAAAAAGATCACCGTTTCGCCGTCCTCGCCGTTTAGACGGGCTTTGGCGGTACGGGTGACGGCCTCGTGCATGAGCGCCTCCGCCTCGTCAGCGCAGGAGCAGGCGATCACCACAGTGTGCGGAATGGCGGAAGTCGCCGCGAAATACGTCGTGGCCTCGTGCGAGGCCCCGTCCGCGGCATCCTGAAAGCCAATGTGGGAAAAAACAGCGATGACCGGCGCCTGCGAAAGCGCGGCCATCGTCAACGGCAGGTTTCCCTTCGTAACGCCAAACTGTCCGAAAGTGTCAACGATCGGAATGAACCCGCATTTGGAATATCCCGCCCCCGAACTGATCATGTTCGCCTCGGCCACCCCGAGGTCGCGGTAGCGATCCGGGAAGCTTTTCTGAAAGGCGCTCATGCCCGTCGAACCCGCCAAATCCGCGGAAAGGGAATAAACCGGCAAACCTTCCTGGGCGGCGCGGATGGCGCCCCTGGCGAGGCCGGCCTGGATTTTCTCCTTTTTTACCGAGGGCGCGGCGGGCGGCGTGGCCTTCTTGGCGGCCTCTTTTTCTTCCCAAGCCGTGTGCAGGGCGCGCGCCCAATTGGAAAATTCTGGAGGCATGTCAGTGCCGCCCCAATAAATCTCATTGACGAAATCGATAATTTTTTCGCCGTTATGCAAAGGGAATCCGTGCCCGCCGGAGGCACTTTCAACCGTGGACCGCACGCCATAACCCTTGACGGTTTTCACCCAGAGGCAGACGGGCTTGCGCGGGTTGGCGCGGGCTTCTTCGAGGCCTTTTTCCACCGCGAGATAGACCGCCTGGAGGTCATTTCCTTCGACGACCTGGATGACGTTCCAGCCCAAATCCTTCATGGCGGTGAACGTCGGAGCCATGCTGTAGGCATCCGCGGTGATGCGGCCAGAGAGTTTGGTGTCGTTATCGGAAATCACCATGAGAAACGGGTTGATGTGGTCCTTGGATGCAAGCCCCGGAATGGCCGCGAATGCCTCCTTGGCCTCGCCTTCCATCGACGCGCCATCCGAAACCGTGCAAATGGTGACCCGGTCATTTTTTAGAACTTTATCCGCCATCGCCAATCCCTGTGACTGCGGCAGGGCGGACCCGAGGGGACCATTGCTCAACAGAACATTCTGCGGATTGAGGTGTGATTCGCCGTGGCCCGTGTATTTACTCTTGATGCCGCGAAACCCCTTGAGTTCCTCCAGGGTCAGTCCGTCGAAGGCGTAATTGCAGCGCAACGCGTAAATCCCGTTCTCGGTGTGTCCGGCGTCATTCACAAAATTGTACGCCTCGAACCACTGCCGGCCCGTCGTGGCGAACATGATGCCGTGAATGGACGCCATGATGTCAGCAAAAGCCGACGGCCCGCCCCAATGCGCCGCGGCCCCGCCGTTGACGGCTTCGAGGTCAATGAGCGCAACGATGGCGCGCGTCGCCCGCGGATCGCCGAGCACGACATCCTGGCCTTTGGCATTTTTTACTTTGACGGCGTACTTGGGCGGCCCTTTTGGAGTCTGGCCGAGTTTGGATTTGATTTTAAGCGGCGTCAGCGGAGGCGCCTCGACAGGTTTAACGACGGATTTATCCTCGGACATAAAATTAGTGGGTAAAAATGTGACCGGGTGAAAAGTGGTGCGCGCGGCGGGAGTTGAACCCACAACCTTTGGCTCCGGAGGCCGACGCTCTATCCAATTGAGCTACGCGCGCATGGCAAGGGTCATCATACCGCATCCCGGCTTTGGCTCAAATCAATTTGTCCGGCGTCCCTCGCAGGAAAAACCTTGGCATCCCGCCATTCTCTCCCAAAATCCCCCGCGTGAACGCGCCTCCCTCCAGCCCCTGCCGCCGCTGGCAGATTCTTGCCTGCGCGTTCCTGGTCATCGCCACGCTCGCCGTCTATTGGCCGGCCCGCCATTACCAGTTCGTGGCCTACGACGATGACAACTACGTGTACAACAACCCCACCGTGCTCGCCGGCCTCACCTGGACGGGCGTGGAATGGTCCTTCGTGGATCGCCAGGCCAACAACTGGCATCCGCTCACCTGGATTTCGCACATGCTCGATTGCCAGATTTTCGGCCTGAACGCCGGCGGCCCGCATATGGTCAACGTCGCCTTCCATTGCGCCAATGCCGTCCTCCTGTTCCTGCTGCTGCAAGCCCTCACGCGCCGCATCCCGGAAACCTCGCCGCCACCATCCAACATTCTTTGGCGAAACCTTTTCGTCGCCGCGCTCTTTGCCCTGCATCCGTTGCGCGTGGAATCCGTCGCCTGGATCTCTGAGCGAAAAGATGTCTTGAGCGGGTTCTTTGGATTGCTGACTCTCCTATGCTATGCCAAATATGCCCGGGGCACCGGACGACCAGAGTTGTCATTGGCCTATCGGCTTTCAGTCGTGTTCTT
>DATAXU010000260.1:0-8533 GCA_036272955.1 Verrucomicrobiia bacterium | reverse complement strand
TTGATGGAAAGAGTTGATCCAAATATCAGCCAGAAGCGGCCTGCGTTGAAATAGCCAGTTTGGTGCAGACCTTTTTGATCGTTGCATTGATTTTCAACGACTTATCCAGCGTCCACACTTCCAGTTGCGAAAGTCGGGTTAGGCTGCAACTGGGTAAAAAATCCATTCAGATCGGCTTTACCGACCAGCGCTTGAGTCCGTTGGCGGGGATGCTCAGTTGGGCGGGTTATCTGTTCAAAAAGAAGGTCCCTGGCCTGTTGGAGCGGATGTTGCCGCACCGGCCGAGCAGCCCCAATGCGTTGGCGCCGCCGCAGATCGCCCTGAGTTTTCTGGCCGGTGTGATTGCCGGAGCGGACAAGTTGACGCGCGTGGCGCACCTGCGTTCCGATCCGCTGTTGCCGGAGATTTTGCAGGTCAAGCGCGTGCCCTTCCAATCGACCTTGAGCCGGTTCTTTGGGGCCTTCAGTCAAGGGGCCAATCAGAGTTGTTTCGGGCAGTTTTATCGCTGGACCCTGAAGCAGTTGAGCAGCCGTCCGGAAGGCTGCCTGGATGATAATAGCCGATCCATACCACCGCCCCGATGTCCACAGTGACGCCGGATACGCGTGGCAAGCCGCGTTGATCGATGCTCAGGGCCCCGTCCGCACTGGTCACTCCTTGATCAATCGCCAGAGAGTCGTCCTGGGGCAGCATTGTCAGTGTGCCTCCGCCGTTGTTGGCCAGTGGGCCGAGCAACGGATCAACCGCGAGAATACTGCCGTCGCCATTGACAGTCCCTTCATTGCTCAGATTTTGCACAATGTTGGCACCCAGGGCGGTGTTCGTGCTGCCACTCCAGTTGTAGATGTCTTCGCCACCCTGAACCGAGACATTTCCGGCGATAATGGTATTGATGATACTCAATTGGCTTTGGTAATTATCAATACCACCACCGCTGAACTCGGCGCTATTGCCGCTAACCGTGCATTGGAGCATAAACAGGGTGGCACCGGATACGTTGTCAATTGCGCCGCCATTGCCAGACGCGGCGGAATTTCCGTAGAGGGTGCAGTTTTGCAATTGGCAGGTGGCGTTGTTGTTAATGGCCCCGGCAAAGCCCCCGGAGTTGTTGAATAAGGTGCAGCCGTTGAGAAATAGTAAGCCCCAATTTTGAATTGCCCCGCCTGCCCTGTTAGTAACCACCGAGTTGCCCGCGAGCGTGCAGTTGTTGAGGACAAGCGTTCCATAGTTAAAGATCGCGCCGCCGTTGCCGCCCGGTCCTCCGTAGCCATTGGTAAGAGTCAACGCGTTTAGCGACACGGAAACGCCGCCGTAGGCCTGGAAGATATCACTGTTAGCATTGCCATTGATCTGGATGCCATTCGCCAGCGTCGAGGCATCAATAGTGACGCTGTTACTCAGTTCGATTGCCCCGCTGGTGAGCGTGATGGTCTGGCCGGAAAGATTGGCGGCAAAGGTGATGGACCCACCTCGCAGCAAGCTGGCTATGGCGTCGCGCAGGGAGCCGGAGCCGGAGTCGCCAAGGTTCGACACCACGGCACTGGCGTTCCGAATTGCTGCTGTGGTGAAGCTGAAGTCGTTGCCATACTCCACGTTGCCGTTGCAACTGATCGCAGCCCGGAAATGATAGGTCGTCGCGGGAGCCAGCGAAGTAACCGGGATGAAGATCAGTTCCCCCCTGGTTTACAACGACACCCATAGTGCTGATGGTGTAATCGGTGGTCAGACCGTATTGGAAGTAAGCCGTCGTCGGGAAGTTTCCATAAGGGACGAAGGCTGGCGACGCGACGCCGTTCAGCGTCGCGCCATTGGTCGTCACGCTACCAGATGGCAGGGTGCTGATCCCCAGTTCCGACGGCGGCTGAAACGATATTGGTGGGGGATTCTCGTATTCGTATTCGGCTCATGCACTAATTGGAGGGAATAGGAAAACGACACCGTAAAGCCCTGTCAGGATTGAGGGAAGGAGTATTGTGAGCAGCTTTATTGTGGCGGGCCAAAACGAACGAGAACGAACGATTTTCATTTTAGATCCTTTCATGGTCATGACTGCACCGGCTGAACACCACCGTCGCGCTCGATATTTACTCGAACGTGTTGTTGAAGTCGAGTATGAGGTATGTGAACAGGATCAGTTGGCGAGTTATCCGTCATTCCGGGCCGACGTTCCCGCCGAGAGAAATCGGTGCGGGCACTTCGTTCCTGATGGGCGGGATCGTGCGCAAATAAACGTAGATCGCTTTGAGGTCATCGTCGTGGAGAGCAGCCAGGCTCTGCCACGGCATCGGCGGCAGAATATTACGACCGGCACCCATGTGCTTCCCCGTCCGCATCGCCTGCACGAACATGTCCTCAGTCCAAATACCCATGCCGGTATTAGTATCCGGTGTGAGGTTGGCCGAATAAGTGATGCCCCACGGCCCCGCCCAAGCGGTATTGCCGGCGGTCTCGACAGACCATGGGCCAGGCGTGACGTGTGGCGGCGGCAAATGCGCGTTCTGTGGATGGCCTGAGAGGAACCGCGCCATGTCAGGCTCGAAACCCTTTTCGGAACGTTTGAACGGTGTGTGGCAATGGATGCAGCCGCCGTAGGCGACCAGGTATTTGCCGCGCGCAATCTGATCGGCCTCGTCCGATGTTCCAGGTTTTGCCGTCGCGAAAAGGACCAGCCATGGTATCGTCGCAATAGCGGCCCATCCGAGTTTTTTGGATGTTTTCATTGTGGTTCAGCGTTCTATGGCCTCCCCGGACCATCGTCAAGCCGGTTTAATAAACTCCATGCCGCTTCTTGCGGCGGATGCCATCATTTTTTAACCAGCTCCTCGGTGATCTGCGGCGGGGCTGCAGAACGGTCCGTTGTCGGAGTGACCGATCCCTCAAAGAACTATTACACGGCTGTTGGGCCTGTCGGCGATTCTTCAGCGAATGCATCGTGTCGCTTGGGATGTGACGAGGACGACACTCCATTGGATCTGGCCGAACAGCACAGGGCCGGCAAAGTCGCGTCCGCCGGCTGAATTGGAACTGGAAATCGCCACTCCCAGTTTTTATCCGACTTAAGATGCGATTCCAACCTATTGACGCCAGTTGCTGAAAATCGGGCGATCAAATTAGCTAATTCCCCTTCCGCCTCGGCGTTTCCTGCGGACGGATTTTGACGTCGAGCAACTCCGTCCTGCGAAGGATCGTCACCGAGGATTCCACCCCGATTTCCTTTGCCACCAGGCGGCGTTGCAGGTCGTCGATGCTCGTCAGCGGGTCGCCTTGAAATGCCACCAAAATGTCGCCTTCGCGCAATTGTGCCTCGGCACCGGGGCCGCCGGCTTCGACGCCTAGAATTAAGATTCCCTGGGCGGTTTTGATCCGATGGTAACGGGCTATGCGCGCGTGGATCGCGGCTGTCTGGCCCATAATGCCGATCCAACTGCGGCGGATGAACCCATCTTTAATCAGCCACGCGGCGACAAGTTCGGCGCTGTTGCTGGCAATGGCAAAGCATATGCCCTGCGCGGATTGAATGATCGCCGTATTGACGCCAATCACTTCGCCTCGCGAATTGACCAGCGGGCCGCCGGAATTTCCGGGGTTTAGCGCGGCGTCGGTTTGGATAATGTTATCGATCAGGCGGCCTGACTGTGAGCGCATGGAGCGGCCCAATGCGCTGACCACGCCGGCGGTGACGGTTTGTTGAAATCCGAAGGGGCTGCCGACGGCGATGGCGATCTGTCCCACGCGCAGCTTTCGCGAATCGCCGAACCGAACAAAACTCAGGTTCGGCGCGTCGGTGCGGATGACCGCGAGGTCGGATTCCGGGTCGTCCCCGACGAGGCGGGCGGGGGCAACGCGGGTGTCGGCGAGGGTGACGTCGATGCGCTCGGCGCCATGCACGACGTGGCTGTTGGTGACAATATAGCCATCCGGCGCGACGATAAAGCCCGAGCCGCCAGATTCCTGGCCGCGCCGAACGCGAATATTTACGACGGCTTGGCCGACTTGTTCGACAACGCCGGTGATGGTTTGCGAATAGGCGTCCAGCAGTTCCTCGTCTGTGAGGACAGGGGGCCGCGATTCCGTGACCAGCGGCGGCGGCGCGTCCAACCCTCTTCCACTCTGATAAATCTTTCTAAGTTTCATCTTTACTGTCAATATGGGGCAAACCCAAAAACCGTCAACATGGCCGGGGCAGCGGGCAATTTTCTCCGTTTTTGCTGGCAGGTTTTTCCTTTTCCTGACGAAAAGCCCGCAAAACAAGGGGTTTGGGGCGGTGGCATGGTCGTTGCTCATCCCTTTCCGTGAACGTGGGTATATATCAAGCCGCTTCCGCGCTCGATGCCAATAGTCGATGGCAGGAGGTCATTGCGGACAATCTGGCTTCAGGGTCTGTGCCCGGCTTTAAGCAGAGGCAACTGTCGCTGGAGTCGATCCAGGCCGGTTTGATGCCTGCCGGCAATGCCCGGAATCTTTCCCAATCATTCAGCATTCCCACGGGGGTCATCGCCACCAATTTTGCTCCGGGTGAAATGAAATACACCGGAGTTAACACGGACGTCGCCGTCGATGGAAAAGGCTTTTTTGAAGTGCAGCTTCCCAACGGATCGACGGGGTTGACGCGCGACGGTGAATTCCAGGTAAATTCGCTGGGGCAGTTGGTGACCAAAGAGGGGTATCGCGTGCTGGGGGTAGGCCCGGGCGGGACGCCGGCGCCGATTGACCTGGACCCCCACAACACCGCGCCCCTGTCCATTTCCGCAACGGGCGAGGTCAACCAGGGGGCGGAGGACCGCGGACAATTGCAATTGACGGATGTGGACAAGCCGCAATTGTTGACGCAAATCAGCGGCGGCTATTTCATCGCACAAAACCGGGCGCTGAAACAATCCACAAGCACTTCGACGGTGCGGGCGGGCTATCTCGAAGGCTCGAATACTTCGACTGTCGGGGAGATGGCGAATTTGATGACCGCGATGCGGGGTTTCGAGGCCAATCAACACGTCATTCAAATCCAGGATGACCGCATGAACAAGACGATCACGGAATTGGGCAGCCCCTCATAATTTATGTTACGCGCACTATATTCCTCAGCCGCCGGCATGGAGGCGCAACAGCTAAACCTCGATGTGATTTCCAACAACCTGGCCAACGTCAACACGGCCGGTTTCAAGAAAAGCAAAATCGAATTTCAGGACCTTCTTTACGATACCACGGCGGCGCCCGGCGCAAACGAAGGCAATGGCAATTTGTTGCCCACAGGCATAGCGGTCGGCCATGGTTCGCGGGTCGTTGCAACCTCCAAGATTTTCACCGAAGGCGAACTGACGCAAACCGGCGAGCGCCTGGATGTCGCCATCCAGGGTGACGGGTTTTTTCAAGTGCAAATGCCCGATGGCACGCTCGCTTACACACGCGACGGGGCGCTTAAAACATCTTCCAACGGCGAAATTGTCACCAGCGACGGTTTGCCGGTGCAGGGCGGATGGGAACCGATTCCCGTGGGCACCACGTCCGTGACTATTTCGGCCGATGGCGAAGTGACGACCAACGGCGCCAATGGCCCGTCGAATTTCCAAGTGCAACTGACGCGGTTTGCGAACCCTGCCGGGTTGCAGGCTGTTGGCCGCAATCTCTATGTGGAAACCCTGGCTTCCGGCACGCCGGAAACCGGCACGCCGAACCAGGCAGGCTTTGGCAGCTTGCAGCAGGGATTTTTGGAAATGTCGAACGTCAAAGTCGTCGAGGAAATGGTCAACATGATTGTCGCCCAGCGCGCCTACGAAGTGAACTCGAAGGCCGTGCAGGCCGCCGACGAAATGATGCAACTCAGCGACAACCTTCGCCGCTAATGAATCGCGTTTTCCATAGTTTAAAATTTGTTTTGCTCGCGGTCTTATTTGCGCAACCGGCCTGGCTCATCGCGGGCCAGCCGGGCGCGTTTACTCTCGTCTCAGAAGCCAAAGCGGACAGTTCCGGCATTTTTCTTCGCCAGCTCTTAGGTCCCGCTTCTGTGACAGTTCCCCAAATTCGTTTGGCCCCTCCGCCAGCCCTCGGCCAAACGACCTCCCTTTCACGCCGCCAGATCATCGACCTCGCCAAACAAGCCCTTCCCGAACTGGACACGACCAATTGGGCCGGCGCGGATGTCGTCAAGGTGACCCGCCGGACGCGCCCGATGGACGAAGAGGAACTGACAAAGATGCTCCGCTCGGATTTGCAACGCGACTACGTGGCCGACCGGGGCGAATTGGAAATTCACCTGAGCCGGCCATGGCAAACTTTGGAAGTGCCTGACGAACCGTTGACCCTTCAGATCACGGAAATCCCGGCATCAGGAGTAATGCCCAACGTGATTATTGGTTTCGAGCTTTGGAATGGTTTCGAGCGCGTTGGCGCATGGCATTTGCCCTTGCAAGCCCGCGTTTGGCGCGAGATTCCTGTGGCGCACAGTCCCCTGACGCGCGGTGAATCCCTTCAAAATGCGGACATCTCGATGGAACGGCGGGACGTACTGCTCCAGCGCGACCCGTGCGTGACATTTCCCGTCACAGACCCGTCATTGGAACTGACCATCGGCGTGCCCGTGGGAACGCCTGTGTGGAACCGCTATGTCCGCTCCCGTCCTCTCGTCCACCGCGGTGAATTGGTGGAAGCGGTATTTCAGGAGGGCACACTGACCATTTCGTTGAAAGTTGAAACGCTCGAAGACGGCGCGCTCGGCCAAATCGTGCGTGTCCGCAACCCCAAAACCCGCCGTGAACTTGTTGGTAAAGTACAAAATGAAGACCTCATTCTTATCGCTCTCTGACGCAACGCACCTGGCCATCCTGCTATTCGCCCTGCAACTGACGAACCTGGGCGCCGATTCCCTTTGGAAGGACGACTCCGCACCGACCTCGATGTTCGCGGACAAAAAGGCGCATCGCGTCGGCGACATCGTCACCGTCATCATCCAGGAAAACAACGGCGCCACGCGCAATGACAACACGACCACGGCCCGAACCTCGTCCGTCAACGCGAGCATCAGCAGCATGTTTTATCCGCCGGGAGTTTCGGGATTATTGACCAAGGGCGGGCAGCTTCCCGCGATGAGCCTGGGAGCCAAGAACTCTTTTAACGGCGGCGGACAGATCGCCAACCAGGAAACCATCACGGCGATGCTCGCCGTCAAGGTCATTGACGTCCTTCCCAACGGCAATTTGGTGGTCGAAGGACGCCGCCAGACCGCGTTCGGCGGGGAAAAGCAGGACGCCATTCTGCGCGGGACGGTGCGGGCGGACGATATTTCCTCGACCAATTCTGTTTACAGCTTTGACATTGCCGATGCTTCGATCCAGTTCCTCACCAAGGGCGGTGTGACGGACAGCCAGAAAAAGGGCTGGTTTACGACCATCTGGGACAAAGTTTCTCCTTTCTAACATTGGACATGCGCCGAATATCTGAAATTTTAACGGTTTTGCTCCTGCTCGTTTCCGCGCCTTTTCTGGACGCGAGCGGCTCGCGCATCAAAGACCTGGCGATGGTTGCCGGCGCGCGGGACAACCAACTTGCCGGATACGGTCTGGTGGCCGGTCTCGCGGGGGACGGCGATAAAAACCCGACCGAGACAATCCAAACCATCGCGAATCTTTTGCAGCGTTACGGGTTGACCGTTCCCGCCACAACACTTTCGTCCAAAAACGTCGCGATTGTGATCGTGACGGCCGATATCCCCGCTTTTATGAAGCCGGGTTCGCGGCTGGACGTCACGGTTTCATCATTGGGGGATGCCAAGACATTGCAGGGCGGCGTCCTGATCCAAACTCCTTTGATCGGCGCGGACGGAAAAGTCTATGCCGTCGCGCAGGGAGAGCTTTCCATTGGTGGGCTTGCGGCCGGGAACGAGGGCGGAGGCGGCGCTTCGGTGCAAAAGAACCATCCTACGGTCGGCACGATCGTGGGGGGAGCACTGGTGGAACGTGAAATCCCGTCCACCATCCTGAGCGATAACCATCTCGAACTGCTGCTGCGCGACCCGGATTTTACCTCGGCCTCGCGCATGGCGCTGGCGATCAACCAAAAATACCCGGAGAGTTCCCTTGCCGTTGACTCGACGACCGTTCGTGTCGGCATGCCGCACGATTGGGCCGGTTCGGCGGTTGATTTCATTTCATCGGTTGAAATGCTGGAGTTGACGCCCGATGTTCCGGCGCGTGTTGTCATAAACGAGCGCACGGGCACCATCGTCGCGACGGCGAGGATTCATATTTCCAACTGCGCGGTATCGCACGGCAACGTGACGATCAGCATCGCTTCCACGCAGGATGTTTCACAGCCGGGGGCGTTCAGCCAGGGCGGCACCACGCAATTGACCACCCGCACCGACACCAAAATCAAGGAAGACAAGGGCGCGCTGGTCGCGTTGCCGGATTTGCCCACAGTGGAAAAGGTCGCTTCCGCGCTCAACGCACTGGGCGTGACGCCGCGCGACATGATGTCGATGTTCGAGGCGATGAAACAAGCCGGGGCGCTGCAAGCGGAATTAATAATGCGGTAGCATGAA
>DATAXU010000259.1:0-16250 GCA_036272955.1 Verrucomicrobiia bacterium | reverse complement strand
GGAAAAGGCGTTCGTATAAATGACCTGGTTCAGCCCCACAATCGCCCCGATGGAATCCTGCAACGAAGCGATCAGAACATTGGTGCCCGCCGCAACGTCCCAGTAGCTCAATCCATAGACCGAACTGGACATGACCCGCCCATTCGGAGTGGTTAACTGGACCGCCCCGCCGGAAGTATTGGCATTGCCCGCCCATTGCACCTGATATTGCCCTCGCACCGCCTGCCCGCCATTGGCCGTCGGTTCTATCGCTTCAACAGAATCGAGGTAATTCCCGCTCGCCGGATCAAGGTAGCAAACGCCCGTGGTCAATTCCGTATAGGAACTGAAATTCGTGCCCAAGCTGCCATCGCCGTTGGTCCACAGCACGGAAGCCTGCCAAACCCGCGAATGCGCCCCCCGCTGAACACATGTATAATCGTAATTGGCCCCATTCTGTCCCGCGACAGGCAGCCCGCCAAAACCGCACCCCATGAACAGCAGCAGGAATAAACCGATACCTCTGGGATAACCAACGGTTAAACTCATGCTCATTTATAGTGGTTCAAGCCGGACGCAGTCGTATAAGGGAATTCCCTATACAGGTCAAGGGTTATCTCGGTATAAAAAATAGGGGGTAAAAGCCCCGCGCAATCCTGAGTATCTTTTTTTCAATTTTTCTCTCTCTTCTTAACCTTCGTGCGCTTCCCCGTCCTCCAAAGCTCGAAGAGCGGCGGAGGAGTGCTCTTCGTGGTGATCTTCCCTCTTCGTAGTGAGCCAACGGATTTTTTCTGAACAAAAGTTTCCCCTGCGTTGTCTTTGTGGCATAAGTAGTTTTAATCTATGAATACCGGAATAAGTGCCATTAACGAGCAAGTCCAACGATCCAGCGCATTTGTGCGCCCGCTTTTTAGCGAGATTGGCAAGGTCATCGTCGGCCAGACTTACCTCGTTGAGCGCTTGGTCATTGGCCTGCTCGCCAATGGCCACGTGCTGCTCGAGGGCGTCCCCGGCCTCGCCAAGACCCTTTCCGTCAAGGCGTTGGCCAACGCGATCAACGTCAAGTTCTCCCGGTTGCAATTCACCCCGGACCTCCTCCCCGCCGATCTCCTTGGCACCCAGATTTACAACCCCCAGACAGGCGCCTTCACCACCCGGCGCGGCCCTATTTTTTCCAATCTGGTCCTGGCCGACGAAATCAACCGCGCGCCCGCCAAGGTCCAGAGCGCCCTGCTCGAAGCCATGCAGGAAAAGCAAATCACCATCGGCGATCAAACCTTCAAGCTCGAGGAGCCGTTCCTGGTGCTGGCAACGCAAAATCCCATCGAACAGGAAGGCACCTACCCCTTGCCCGAAGCCCAGGTGGACCGCTTCATGTTGAAGCTCAAAATCGTTTATCCCTCCCGCGAGGAGGAGCGCCAAATCCTCGATTTAATGGCCCGCACCTCCGTGGTGACAACGACGGCCCAGGTCGTCTCCGCCCAACAGATTCTGGAAGCCCGCCAGGTCCTCAACGATATTTACATCGACGACAAGGTGAAGGATTACATTGTCGATATCGTTTGCTGCACACGCGATCCCGCCGCCTACAAAATCGACGGCCTGACTGGCTTGATTCAACTCGGCGCATCGCCCCGCGCCACCATCGCCCTGACCCTGGCCTCCAAGGCCTTTGCGTTCCTTCGCGGCCGCGGCTACGTCACGCCCCAGGATGTCAAAAGCATCGGGATGGATGTGCTGCGTCATCGGGTCACTGTGACCTACGAAGCCGAGGCGGAGGAAAAAACCACCGAGACGATCATCACCAAAATTTTCAACGAATTGCCCGTGCCGTGATCCCCGTCCCATGATTCCCCGCGAAATCCTTAAAAAGATTCGGCAAATCGAGCTTCGCACCACCCGTCTGGTTTCCGAAACGCTCGGCGGCCAGTACCATTCCGTCTTCAAAGGGCAGGGGATGAATTTTGAGGAAGTCCGCGAATACCAGCCGGGCGATGACGTTCGCGCCATCGATTGGAACGTCACCGCGCGGATGAACCATCCCTTCGTCAAAAAATTCGTCGAAGAACGCGAATTGACCCTCATGCTCGTGGTCGATCTCAGCGGCTCCGGCCTATTCGGCTCGCGCGACCAATCCAAACGCGAACTCGCCGCCGAAATCGCCTCCGTTCTTGCCTTTTCCGCCATCCGCAACAATGACAAGGTCGGCCTGATTCTTTTTACCGAGGAAGTCGAAAAATATATCCCTCCAAAAAAGGGCCGCCGCCACGTCTTGCGCGTCATTCGCGAAATCCTGCTATTCCAGCCCGCCCGGCGCGGCACCAATTTCCGCGAGGCGCTGGATGTGTTGAACCGCATCGCCCACCGCCACGCGATTGTCGTGATTATTTCCGATTTCCTTTTCGAGCAGCGGCCGCCCGCGGAAAAAGACCCCAATCGCACCGGCGGCTATCTTGTTTCGCCGACTCTGGGGCCGCGGACGCTTCCCGGTCTCCGCCAGGCCAATCGCCGTCACGACGTTATCGCCATCCAGGTCGTGGACCGCTTTGAATTGGAATTGCCCGCCGTGGGCCGGCTGGTGTTGAACGACGCGGAGACGGGCGAGATGATCGAAATTAACACGCACGATATGCGCAAGCGGCAGGCCTTTGCCGAACGCCGTGCAAAGCATCAGTCCGAATTGATGCGCACCCTCGGCGCCGCCAAAATCGACGCCATCGAGGCGCGCACCGGCGAGCCTTACGCCGCCGCCCTGGGCCAGTTTTTCGAGACGCGCGAAAAGCGCCGGCGACGCGGCTGAGTATGAACACGAATTCGGCGCTCATCATTCCCGCGCAGTCGCCCTCCAGCGGCAATTCGGCGCAGCTTACCTTTCACGATACCGTCAAGCCGTTGATCGAGATCGCCAACGTCTGGTTCTGGATTATTTTGATCGCCGCAATCGGGGTGGTCGTCCTGGCGGCGTGGCTTTGGTGGCGCCATCACCAACGCAAGAAGGCCGCCATGCCCGCGACACCGCCCGTTCCGCCGCATGTCCGCGCCCGGCAAATGCTCGAACGCGCCCTGGCGCTTATCGGCGAGCCAAAACCCTTTACCATTGCCGTTTCCGGCGTGACGCGCCTTTACCTCGAAGAGCGTTTTGACTTCCGCGCGCCCGAGCGCACCACCGAGGAATTCCTTTACGAGCTGCAAGGCACAAACTTATTGACTGCCGATCAAAAGTTGAGCCTGGCGGATTTCCTGGCCAACTGCGACCTCATCAAGTTCGCCAAGTACGAGCCGACCGAAATCGAATTGCGCGCCCTGCATTCGGCTGCCTTGCGCCTCGTCAACGAAACCGAGCCGCGGTGGAATCCCGGTGAAACCCAACCTCCGGCCGCCCAACCCCCCGTTATCGCCGCCGCCGCAAAATGAATTTCGCGCATCCTTACGTTTTATTGCTCTGGCTGCTGTTGCCGGTTCTGGCGTGGCTGAAAGGAAAAGGCGCCAAGCGCAGCGCCGCGTTTGTCTATTCGTCAGTCGATCTGGTGCGCCCGATTTCCGGCCTGCGCAAGTCCCGGGCGGGCGCAATTCTGGCCGATCTGCGGTGGGTCGCCCTGGCGCTCTTCGTCCTGGCGCTGGCCCAACCCCGCCGTGTACGCGGCGAGTCCCAGGTCAAAGCCAGCGGCATCGATATCGTTGTGGCCATCGATCTTTCCGGCAGCATGCGCTCGGAGGATTTCGGCGAGGGCCTGAGCCGCATCCGCCTTGCCAAGGAAGTGCTGGCCAAATTCATCGACAATCGCCCCAACGACCGCATCGGCCTCGTTGCTTTCGCCAAGGAGGCATACATCGCCTCGCCGCTGACGCTCGACCATGATTACCTTCAAAACAACCTGTCGCGACTGGACATCGGCAAGATCGACGAATCGAGCACCGCCATCGGTTCCGCCCTGATGACCGCCCTCAACCAGCTTAAAAATCTCAAGGACAAAAGCCGCATCGTCATTCTCATGACCGACGGCCAGAATAATTCGGGCAAAATCCCCCCGTTGACCGCCGCCGAAGTCGCCAAGACCATCGGCGTCAAGGTCTATACCATCGGCATCGGTATTCATGGCAAGGCCCCTTATCCGGTAATCGATCAAAACGGCCAGAAACATTACCAGTACATGGACGTGGACGTGGATGAAGATACCTTGACCAAAATCGCGCAGGAAACCAACGGCAAGTATTACCGGGCGGACAGCGCCGATACGCTGCGGAAAATCTACGAGGACATCGACCGCCTGGAACGGTCCGAGGTGGAAGTGAAGAAATACCAGCGTTATGATGAGTTGTTCGGCGACGTCGCGGTCGCCGGCCTCGCGGTGCTGGCGCTCGAAATGGTGCTCGCCCACACCGTCTGGAGGAAATTGCCCTGACCGTATGAGATTCGCGCAGCCACAAGTTCTATGGATCCTGCTGGTCGTCTTGCCGGCGTTGATCGGCTTTTTCTTCTGGTCGTGGCGCGTGAAACAAAAACTGGTCCTCCAATTCGTCCATTCCCGCCTGCTTTCGAGCCTGACCCTGGGCGTCTCCGCGGGCCGCCAAAAACTGCGCCTGGCCCTGGTGGTCGCCGCCGTTGCCGGCGTTCTTCTTGCCCTGGCGCGTCCCCAGTGGGGTTTCGCGTGGGAAGAGGCAAGACTCCAAGGGCTGGACATCATCGTCGCCATCGACACTTCCCGCAGTATGCTGGCAAGGGACGCCGTGCCTAATCGGCTCGAAAAATCCAAGCTCGCCGCCATTGACCTGATGCGCCTGGCAAAATCCGACCGCCTCGGCCTTGTCGCGTTCGCGGGCACGGCCTTTTTGCAGGCGCCGCTGACCGTGGATGACCACGCCTTCGAGCAGGCCGTCGATGCCGTTTCGGTCGGGATCATCCCGCAAGGCGGCACCTCCCTTTCCGCCGCCATCAAAGCGACGATGGCCGCCTTCGAGAAAGGCAACGACAACCACAAAGTCATGGTTCTCTTCACCGACGGCGAAGATCACGACGCCGATACCGAAACGCTCGACGCCGCCAAGGAAGCCGCCGATGCCGGCATTCGCATTTTCACCATCGGCGTCGGCACGCCCGAGGGGGAGTTGCTCCAGGCCACCGATGACCAGGGCAACACGACCTTCATCAAGGATGACGATGGCAATGTCGTCAAATCCCGCCTGAACCAGACGCTTTTGCAAAAAATCGCGACCGCCGCCAACGGCTTTTATCTCCCGCTTCAGGGCGCCAGCCCGATGGATACGTTATACGCGCGCGGCATCGCGCCTCTGCCGAAGTCCGAGGAATCGACGCGGCTGACGCGGGTTTATCAGGAGCGCTATTATTGGCCGCTGGGATTCGCCATTTTGTGCCTTGTGGCGGAATTATTGCTGCCGGAAAGCCCGCGGGTGCGCCGCACCGCCGCGCCGGTGTTGCAAAAAGCCGCCGCCACCCTCGTCATCCTGTTGATGGCCAGGGGCGCCTTGGGTTCGCCTTCCAGCGCGTATAAAGAATACCAGGCCGGGGATTACAAAGCCGCCTTCGAGGAATATGATCGCCTCGGCCAAAAGAAAACCAACGACTACCGCTTGCAGTTCGACGCCGGCACCGCCGCCTACGAGGCCAAGCAATTCGACAAGGCCGAGAAAGGCTTCACCGCCGCCCTCAATTCCCCCGGCATCGTTTCCGACCTGCCCATCCAGCAACACAGCTACTACGATTTGGGCAACACACTTTACCACCTGGGCGATTCGTTAAAGGAGCCGGAGGCGAAGAAAAAATGCTGGGAAGAATCCATCGAAAACTTCACCAACGCCATTAACCTGGCCAACCAGCTCAAGGCAAAGGACTTGGACGCCGAGAACAACATCCAGTTCGTCAAACAACAACTGGACAAATTAAACAAAGACCAGCAAAAGAAGGACAAGCCCGACGACAACGAACCAAGCGAAGCCGCCAAAAAGGCGAAGGCGCGCGCCGACGAAGCCGTCAATCAACGTCGATACAAGGACGCGCTGGACATCATGGAAACATCGCTCAAGCAGGACCCAACGACACAATATTATGGCGACTACATCAAAAGATTGCAGGAAATTAACGGTGTGGCGACTTCTGTTGCTCATTAATCTCCTGGTTCTGCCGGCGTGTGTCATCGCGGAATCAGCCGACGATTATTTCAACTACGGCGCCCAGGACTACATTTTCGGCGAAAAGGACAAGGCTAAAACCCAGATCCTAAACGGTTTGCGAGTTTATCCGTCTGACCCCAAATTGAACGGCGTCATCCGCTTGCTGCGCAGACCCGAGCAAAAGCCGCCCCCCCAGCAGAAACCATCCAAAAGCGACGAAAAGAAGGACCAGGACAAACAAAAGCAGGAACAGCAAGCCAAGGCGGAAAAGCCCTCGGACAAACGCGATAAAGAACCCGAAAAAGCCGAGGAAATGGCCCAACAGACCATGTCCCCCCAGGAAGCCCGCCAGCTTCTCGATTCCCAGCAGGAGAACGAAAAAGTCCTGATTTTCGCCCCCTCCAACCAGCCCATCACCTCCGTCACCGGCAAAATCAAGGACTGGTAGTGGAATTTTGCTGATTATTGCCGATTATTGCGGTACAACTTCCGAGTGTCGCCGATACAAGATTTACACGTCCAACAGATCGTCCGGCTGTCGCCCCCGCGCGCGCTGAAGGCCGCCCTTCCCGCCACGGAGCAAACCAACGCCACCGTCGTCACCGGTCGCCAGGCCATCCAGCGCATCCTCGATCAAAAGGACCCCCGCCTCCTCGCCGTCGTCGGCCCCTGCTCAATCCACGACGCCAAAGGCGCCATCGACTACGCCACGCGCCTGGCTAAATTGCGCGAGGAATATCGCGACACGATGGAAATCATCATGCGCGTTTACTTCGAGAAACCCCGCACCACCATCGGCTGGAAAGGTCTGATCAACGACCCGCACCTCGATAATTCTCACGACATCGAATCCGGCCTGAAAACTGCGCGCCGCCTCCTCCTGGAAATCACCGGAATGGGCCTGCCCGCCGCCACCGAATTTTTGGACCCAATCATTCCGCAGTACATTGCCGACCTCGTGAGCTGGGCCGCCATCGGCGCGCGCACGACCGAATCCCAAACGCACCGCGAAATGGCCAGCGGCCTCTCAATGCCCGTCGGCTTCAAAAACGCCACCGACGGCAGCTTTCAAATCGCGATCGACGCAATGGGCGCCGCGCGCCACCCGCATAGTTTCATCGGCATCGACCAGGACGGCGTCACGAGCATCGTGCGAACGACCGGCGGCGCCGTTGGCCACGTCGTCTTGCGCGGCGGCCGGCTTCGCGCCAACTACGATGCGACGAGCATCAGCGAAGCCGAAGCCAAGCTGGCCGAGCACGGATTGCCGCGCGTTTTGATGGTCGATTGCAGCCACGCCAATTCCGGCAAGCAACCCGCCCGCCAGGAGGAAGTTTGGCGGAGCGTCATCGAACAACGGATCGCCGGGACCCGCTCGTTGATTGGATTGATGGTGGAAAGTTATCTCGAAGAGGGATCGCAGCCATTTCCAAAAAATCCCGCCGAACTTCGCTACGGCCTGTCCATTACCGACGGCTGTGTGGGTTGGGACACAACCGCCCGCATGTTGGAATGGGGCCACAAGGCCCTGCAAACCAAATGATCGGGAACTAGGCGCGCCGATTGCGTTTGAAATAACGGCGAACCGCCGGCACGCACACCCCCGCGATGCTGAACATCAACGCTGTGGAACCCGTGTCGGGCACGGAAGAGGTGAGGGAATTGGCATTGACCCACATCCCATTGCCACCGGGGTCTGCGAAGGAGGTCGTGAGTTCGGATATTTCGGTCGGAGTGTTGGTGAAAAGCTCCGAGGCACCGGGCCCAAAGAATTCGCCGGTCATATCCATGGAAGTGATCGTGGCGTTATTCCAGCTAAACGTAACACCGTTCAGACTCAAGTCTGACACTTGGGAAAGATTGAAATCAAAATTTGGGGTATCCAGGAAAGACTCCGACAAGTTGATGTCCGACAGGCTGCCGCCGTCAGAAGAATTGTTATCAAGAAACAACGCGCCCCCAAAGCCGGGGGTAGAGCCGGCTGCTGGAACAAAAACGTATTCCGTTGGCGTCGATACAGGGATGATCGCGCGGGCGTAGTTGGCGGAAAGGGCAAACGTTGCCGCAAGGATCAAGGAGCCAAAGTTTTTCATAACGTTCGGTTTTTCTAAATATTCGATAGTACTGTCAGCTAATTGTAGGCCAATCTCTGCGTTTAAACCGCGTCACGGCACAAATTGCTGCCAGTCAAATATCTAGCGTTTAAGGACGCTGCAGCCGGATTCTCTGGGCAGCGCCAAGAGTGTAAGTCCAGCCGACACCGTCTTACGGTTTTACTGGGAGGCCCGGCTGGCGTTGCGCGCCCGGCCATCGGCCCATGTGCGCAGGCGATGGATTTGTTCGTCCATCGTTTTTGCCAATGGCACGGTCTCGGAAATGGCCTGCACGATGTGGGCCGTCGTCAATTCCTGGCGCGCGGAAAAGGCGTCGTAAAGGGCGCTGTTGACCGCCTCCTCGATTTCGGCGCCGCTGAAGTCGAGACTCGAATCCGCGCAGGCGGAGACATTAAATTTCAGAGGATCGCGCCCTCGTTTGGCGATGTGGATGCGAAATATCTCCTCCCGTTCTTCCTGCCCCGGTAGATCGACGAAAAAGATTTCGTCCAGGCGCCCTTTGCGAAACAGTTCCGGCGGCAGTTGCGAAATATCGTTGGCGGTCGCGACGACGAAGACCGGGGCGGTTTTCTCCGAAAGCCATGTCAGAAACGTTCCAAAGACGCGCGATGCCGTTCCGCCATCCGACGAACCCGAACCAAGCGAGCCGGCGAATGCCTTGTCGATTTCGTCCACCCACAAAATGGCCGGCGCAATGGATTCCGCCACAGCGATGGCGCGCCGGATGTTTTGCTCCGAGGAGCCGACGAGACTGCCGAACATGCGGCCGATGTCGAAACGGAGCAGGGGCAGTTGCCACTGGTTTGCGACGGCTTTGGCGCAAAGCCCCTTGCCGCACCCTTGCACGCCGAGCATCAAAATGCCGCGCGGCGCCGGCAAACCAAAGGCGCGCGCTTCGTCGCTGAAGGCGGCCGCGCGCTTGTTGAGCCATTCCTTGAGCACGGCCAATCCGCCGACGTTGCCGAAATTCTCCGTGGCGGCGTGATATTCCAGCAGGCCGCTCTTGCGCACAATTTGCTGTTTCTCGGAAAAAACTTCTTCAATGCCGTCCACATCCAGCCGTTGGTATTTGACGAGAATTTTGGCGAACACATTTTCCACCTCGCCCAATGTCAGGCCCAACGCCGCTTGCAGCAATTTCTCCCGGCTCGGACCATCCAGTTCGATGCGCACTTGTTTGGATCGCGCCACATCCGCGATGACGGAATCCAGCAACACCGCGAGGTCCTCCCTGGAGGGCAACGGATGATTGAGGACAGTGATTTCCTTTTCCAATTCCGGCGGGATTTCCAGGACCGGCGAGATCAGCACGATGGTCTTCATGCTGTCCTTGAGATGCAGGGCGATTTCCTTGAGCTTGCGCACGACGGCGAAATGACTGCGCGTGAGGAAAGGGTGAAAATCCTTGAAGATAAAAATCGCCGGCTCGACTTGCTCAATGACCTGGTCCAGCGCGGCAAGCGGGTCCTTGGTGGCGGCGTTCTGCTGCTTGTGGGATTGCAACGAGGCGCCGCTGGGAACAATCCCCGTGTGGCAACTCCACTCAAAGACTTTTTTCTTCCGTTTCGTTGCGGCATCCACCACGGCGTCGCGCGCACGAAGTTCCTCGCTGGAGACGATGTAAAGAACCGGATAACGCGCGCGGACGAGCAATTCCAATTCTTCCTGAAAGTTCACAGTGCCGCCTATTGTGACAGGCGTCCGTGGAAAAAGTCGATTTCGTAATGCGAGAGTTCCTTGGCGAGCTTCTTGATATCAATATTCGGGGGAATCACGTAATCCGTCCAGCCGGGCCGCCGCGGCATTTCGTCGATCGCTTCGAGCAGGGCCCTGGGTCCGTCGGTTGCCAGGGCGCAATTGAGCTCGTCGGTCACCGCCTCCCGGACGGAGACATGCCATTCCGCCGGCGTCAAAAAATCGTTGATGGGGACGAGCGTATTGGCCGGCCCCATCATTGCGGTGGAATATTTGGCGTAATGGCCGAGATAATGATGGGAGAGATTGATCGCCATGACAAAGCCGATCATTTGGTTAAAATAACTCAACTGCTCGGTAATCACCTGGTCCGTCCAAAAACGCGCATCGACGATGGGCGGTATCGGGGCGTTGGGGTCGGCAAGTGTTTCCCGCGCGAGGTTTTTGACGTATCGGTCGAAGAACCCCGGCTCAACGCGGTCGGCGGCTTTGGCGTGGCAAATGTGATTGGCCAAATCGATGAACCCCGCGGATACGGAAACCTGGCGCAGGACCCTGCTGTCCTCAGTTGTGGCAATGGGCGTCACGATCGGCGTGTCCTGCGGCTGCAAGGCGATTGCCTGCCGGTCAAGTTGCCGGCTGAATCTCGGCGGGAGTGATTCGAATAATTCGCCGCCCAGTTTGAGCGCGACGCTGAAGCCGCCCTGATAGATCCGGGGCGGGGCGCTTCCGTTGCAGGTAAGGGAAAAGATGACAGCCGTCCATACGGCAGCGCATTTGGCGAATTTTGTTGTTCGGACCATTCCTTCTAATTATCGGCGACTTTCGACTCCTCCTTCAACAGACGATCAGGGACTTCAATGTAAGGGAGATCGAAAGTCCGCCAACCCGGAAAACGATTGGCGTTGCGGTTGCCCGCAAAAAATGAGACAAAACGCCATGCGATATCGGCGGTTTGGTCGGACAGAACTGGCGATGCCGGTCATTTCCTGCGGCGGAATGCGTTATCAGTTCAAATGGCAGGATGTCGCTCCCGCCGAAATTCCCGCGGACGGACAAGCCAACCTCGAAGCCACCATTCATCGCGCGCTCGAATTGGGAATCAACCACATCGAAACCGCCCGGGGTTACGGCACTTCGGAAATGCAGCTTGGCAATGTCCTTCCGAAATTGCCGCGCGAGAAAATCATCGTCCAAACCAAAGTTGCCCCGCAATCCGACGCCCGGGAATTCTTGAAGATTTTCGAGACGTCGATGAACTATTTGCGGCTTGATCACGTCGATCTGCTGAGCCTGCACGGCATCAACAACCGCCAATTGCTCCAGTGGTCGCTTCAAAAAAACGGCTGCGTTTCCGCCGCGCGCCGATTGCAAAAGGATGGCCGAATCCGCTTCCTCGGTTTTTCCACTCACGCCACGACCGATGTGATTCTCGAAACGGTGGACAGCGGCGAATTTGATTACGTCAATTTGCATTGGTATTTTGTCAACCCGCTGAATTGGCCGGCCGTGGCTGCGGCGCGGCGGCGTGACATGGGCGTTTTTATTATCAGCCCTAACGACAAGGGCGGGAAACTCTACGAGCCGCCGCCGAAAATGACGGAGTTGTGCGCGTCGCTGACGCCGATGCAATTTAACGACCTCTATTGCCTGGCGAGGCCGGAGGTTCACACGCTGAGTTGCGGGGCATCGCAGCCGCGGGATTTTGACGAACATGTGCGGGCGCTGGATCATTACGAAAATGCCGCCGCGGTCATCGCGCCCATCGAGGCCCGTTTGCGCGCGGAAATGGAACGAACGCTCGGGGCGGATTGGTGCAATCGATGGGCCGAAGGATTGCCGGAATACATCGATGTTCCGGGGCACATCAATATCTTGGAAATTCTCCGGCTTTGGACGTACGCCAAATCCCTCGATTTGGTTTCGTGGGGGAAAATGAGATACAATCTCCTTGGCCAGGCCGACCATTGGTTCCCCGGAGAAACCGCCGCCGATTTTGAAGACGGCAAGCTGCGTTCAGTGCTTGCAAAAAGCGCGTTCCGTGACAAAATCCCAGCCGTGCTCCGCGAGGCGCACGCCATGCTCTTCGACAAGCCCAAGGCCCGTTTGAGCCAGGGCGATTGAACTCAAATCGAATGCAACAAGCCGGAGTTGAAAACATCACAGTAAGCGAGGCCGACGTCCCCTCGATGCCGGCGGCCCCGGCTGTCCCGCAGCGCTTGATGTCGCTGGATGCCCTGCGCGGCTTCGACATGTTCTGGATCATCGGCGCGGACGCGTTGGTCACGGCTTTGGACCGGATGGCGCAGGCCGGCGGACATGCGACGGGGATTTTGGGATTCATTGCCCGCCAATTGGAACATGCGGATTGGGAGGGATTCCACTTCGAGGACCTGATTTTCCCGCTGTTCGTTTTCATGGCCGGGATTTCGATTGTTTTTTCGCTGAGCAAAACAATCCGCCAGGAGGGCCGGGCGGCCGCGGTCAAAAGGGTCGTGCGGCGCGGAACTCTTTTGTTCGTCATCGGCATCTATTACTCCGGCGGTTTCACGAACCCGTGGCCGGACATGCGTTTGATGGGCGTGCTGAACCGGATTGCGCTCGCTTACTTTTTTGCGGGCCTGTTGTTCTGTTTCTTCAACCTGCGGGCGATGATTGCCATCGGGGTGGCCGTGCTCATCGGATACTGGGGGTTGCTGGCGTTTGTGCCGATCCGGAACATTCAACTGGAGAAAAAAACGCTGGAGGAAGTCGCCCAGAAGCGGAATATGCCGTTTGACCCAAAAGCGGAATTCTACGCAACAACCGACCGCGTGACCGGCCACTACGAGCATGGCCTGAATTTGCCCAATCACATCGACTTCGAATATTTGCCGGGCCGCCTCTATGATACGTACTTCGACCCCGAAGGCATCCTGAGTACGTTGCCGGCGGTGGTGACGTGTCTGTTGGGGGTTTTCGCGGGTCTGTTCCTGCTCAACCCGTCCTTCAACGACCAGCAGAAGGTGGTGTGCCTGATCGCAGCGGGCCTCGTGCTGGCGGCGTTGGGCTGGGCATGGAGCCCCGCATTTCCTGTCATAAAGAAGATTTGGACCTCCTCCTACGTCCTCGTGGCCGGCGGTTACAGCGCGCTGCTGCTGGGGCTGTTTTATTGGATGGTCGATGTCTGCAAATGGCAGGCATGGTGCCGCCCGTTTGTCTGGATGGGGATGAACTCCATCACGATTTATCTAACGGCCAACGTCCTTGGGGGATTCGGCAAATTGAGCCGCCGATTTGCCGGCGGGGACATCCAGGATTTCTTCAACCGCCAATTCGCCGGCAGCGGCGATTTATTGATGGCGCTGGTGGGGTTGTTCCTGGCCTTCTGGTTCGTCCGTTTCCTTTACCGCCGAAAGATATTTCTGCGCCTCTGACGTTCCGGCAAAAAAGACTTGGCTCGGCCGGAGTTTGATGTTTTATTCCGCCCGATGTCATCGTCTTCACCGATTTTAGTGACGCGCAACTTTTGCAGGATTTGCGGGTCAAAGGCCCTTACACCCGTTCTCAGTCTGGGAGATCAATATATCGCCGGAGCTTTTGCCGATCCAAAAGGCAAACCCCCCGTCCAACGCAGAATTCCGCTGGACCTCGTGCGATGCGACCCGAGCGTGGACCAAAAAGCCTGTGGGCTGGTCCAGTTGAAACATTCCGTCCCGCCGAACATTCTTTATCGCAGTTATTGGTATCGCTCCGGCATCAATCAAACGATGCGCGACAACCTGGGAGGAATCGCCCACCACGCGGAAGCCACCGTGGCACTGCAAAGCGGCGACCTGGTAATCGACATCGGTTGCAACGACGGCACCCTGCTCAAATCCTACACCACGCCGGGCTTGCGTCTCCTGGGTTTTGACCCGGCCACGAACATTGTCGAATACGCCAAGGCGGCGGGGATCCCGGTGGTCAACGATTTCTTTTCCGCCGCGAATTTGCGCGCCGTCCATCCCCATGAAAAGCCGAAGGTCATCACATCCATCGCGATGTTTTACGACTTGGAAAATCCGCATTCGTTTGTCGCGGACATCAAGTCCATTTTGCACGACCAGGGGATTTGGATTTTGGAATTGAGCTATCTGCCGACGATGTTGGAGATGAATAGTTTTGACACCATCTGCCACGAACACCTGGAATATTACGGACTGGCGCCGATGGAACGGTTGCTGGCCGAACACGATCTGGAAGTCATCGACGTGCATCTCAACGATATGAACGGCGGAAGTTTCCGCGTCGTTGCGGGCCACGCCGGTAAAGTCAAACCGACCGCCGAAGCGCGGGAGCGCGTCCAGGAAATGCGCTTGAAGGAATTCGAACTGGCCCTGGACAGTGATGTGCCCTTCGCCGTTTTTCGTCACAACATCCGGAAGATCAAATCGGATTTGCGGACATTTTTGAAAAAGGCGAAGAAGCAGGGGAAGTTGGTCCACGGCTACGGCGCATCGACGAAAGGGAACACGATCCTCCAGTATTGCGACATCACACCCGACTTGGTTCCCGCGGTTGCCGACCGCAACAAGGACAAATGGGGTTCGCAAACGATTGGCACGAATATCCCGATCATTTCCGAGGAGGAGTCGCGGAAGCAAAAGCCGGCCTATTATCTGGTGCTCCCGTGGCATTTCATCGTCGAGATGAAAAAGCGCGAGAGCGAGTTTTTAAAGAAGGGTGGAAAATTTCTGCTGCCGATGCCGGAAGTTCGTCTCGAAGGTTGAAATGAGGAAGGCGCTGATTACGGGGATCCTCGGCCAGGACGGAACGTATTTGGCGCGCTGGCTCCTGGGCAAGGATTTCGAAGTTCACGGGTTGATCCGCCTTCCCTTCAGCCGCGAGGAGGAACGGATCCGCCGCCGGTTTGCCGCCGAGGATTTGCCGCGCCTGCACTTTCACACCGGTTCGCTCGAAGACCCCCTCTCCATCGTCAGCCTTCTGCAAAAATCCAACCCGGACGAAGTGTACCACCTTGCGGGCGTTTCCGATTCACGCCAGAGTTTTTTGATTCCCGAACAAACCGTGCAGTCGATCACCGTCGGCACATTGCGCCTGCTGGAGGCTGGGCGGTTGCAAAATCCGGCGATCCGCTTTTTCCTGGCCTCCTCCTGCGAAATTTTCGGCGCACCGGAACAATCCCCCCAACACGAAGATACCGATCGCCGCCCGCTGACGCCCTACGGGATTGCCAAACAGGCCGCCGATCAATTCGCCCGCTTGCATCGCGAGAAGTATCGGCAGTTTGTTTCCGTGGGAATTCTCTACAATCACGAGTCCCCGTTGAGGCCTGCCAACTATTTAAGCCGCCGCCTCGCCAAATCAGTCGCCGCGATCAAAAAGGGACGCCAGGAAAAACTGCGCCTCGGAGATTTGCAGGCCCAGCGCGACTGGAGCGACGCCCGCGACATGGTGCGTGGATTCTGGCTTGCGCTCCAGGCTGGGGAGCCGGGCGATTTTATTTTCGCATCCGGCATCAGCCACACCGTGCGGGAATTTGCCGAAACGGCGTTTGCCGCCGCCGGCCTGCGTGCCGAAGCGCACATCGAAACGGACCCCACGCTGGTCCCCACCGAAGTGACTGCCGGCCTTTGCGGCGACCCCTCCAAAGCCGAGAAAACCCTCGGCTGGAAACGAGATTGGACTTTCTCATCCACCATCGCCGACATGGTAAAAGCCGAGATCGACGACCGCCCCGAAATCGACCGCGCAAGTTTAGGCTTCACGGCTAAGCATGGATAAGTTATGACGTTTAAAAAGGTAACATTCGCTCGTACGGTAATGCCAGCGTCCGAGGTAAGCGCTATCGGTGCAAATATCAACGTGGCGCCGCAGCGAAGCGCACTCGAATTGTTTGGAAAATTAAAACCTCGTAAAAAGTTTTCTGGACGCCGATCGGAACGCAAAGCAGTTGCCCGTGCCGTATCCAAACACACCGCTAAAAACGACAGCGAATAATCGAGCCCGCCGACAAGGGCGAAATCATTCTCGTCGTACTCCCGGTGATTGTGGCCGAGACGATTTACACGTTGGAATCATATTATGAGCTCCAGCGAAAAGCCGTGGCCGAGAAACTTTTGGCTTTTCTTCAATCTCGCGGAATCGAAACAACCGAACCGGTCAGAATTGCCGATGCTTTGAATCCGTGTATCTCTCGAAATGCGCACTTCGCGGACGCTTATCTCGCGGCTTCGGCGTTCGAATTAAAACACTCAATTGCGTCCTTCGACCGCGATTTTGATAAGTTTAAAGACGTTCATCGTATCGAGCCGAAGTAATAAAGCGCTGGCGGCCTCTATCGGGCTTTTC
>DATAXU010000258.1:0-2853 GCA_036272955.1 Verrucomicrobiia bacterium | reverse complement strand
CCACTGTTCCTGATGGTGGCGCGACCTTGATGTTGCTCGGCGGAGCGTTCTGCGGACTCGGCGCTCTTCGCCGCAAGATCAGCAGCAAGTAAAACACACGCCCCCAAGGCGTTTAGAATTCACTTTGCAAGAGGCAGGACTTAGTCCTGCCTCTCTTTTTTTCCTTATAGGGTTTGAGGTAATCGCCGGCGGGGTTTACAAAAGGGCGGCGGGGGTTTATTTATCATTCACATGAGCAGCCAAAGCCAGGGCATCACAGAGGAGTTCGCCGCTCCGGCTTCGACGGCGCCTGTCCAAGCAGGGGGGGCGCCGTGGTATTGTTACGCGGTGGCGTTGGGGGCGGCTTGCTCGCCGATCGGTTCGATCTGGGACATTTCATGGCATCTGAGCATCGGACGCGATACGTTTTGGACTCCGGCTCATATGATGATTTATATGGGCGGAGCGATGCCGGGGTTGGTTTGCGGATGGCTGGTCTTGAAAAATACCTTTTGGGCCGACCCGGCTGAACAATCGGGGACGGTGCGGCTATGGGGATTTCGTGGGCCGATAGGCGCCTGGGTGGTTATTTGGGGGGCGTTTACAATGTTGCTCTCGGGGCCGTTCGATAACTGGTGGCATAATGCTTACGGGCTGGATGTGCAGATTATCAGCCCGCCCCATGTCGTGCTGGCGCTGGGGACTTACGCGATCGGGATTGGCGCATTGCTGTTTGTGATCTCGTGGCAAAATCGGGCGCCCCCGGGGAATTATCTGATGGCCAATTTGCTTGTGCTCGTGGCGTGTGGGGTTTTGCTGACCGAGTTAAGCATTTTTACGACGGAATATACGTATCCCAATGCGCAACATGGATCTGCGTTCTACGAGGTTTGCTGCAGGAGTTTGCCTCTTTATCTCATCATTGCGGCGCGCGTTTCCAAAATAAGATGGGGAGCGACGTGGGTGAGCTTGATCTACATGGCAATTCGCATGGCTATGGTGTGGATTTTGCCTCTTTTTCATTCAGAACCGAGGCTGGCCCCCATTTATAATCCGATAACGCACATGGCGCCGCCGCCGTTTCCGTTGCTGCTCATTGTGCCAGCTATCGGGATTGACTTGTTAATGCAGACCATAGGACGAAATCGCGGGTTCTGGCGCGATACGGGACTGGCTCTTTTATTGAGCGGTACGTTTTTTATACTTTTACTGGCGGTGCAATGGCCATTTTCTGAATTTCTCCTTTCTGAGAATTCCCGCAATGCGTTTTTTGCGGGCAACCAAATGTGGGGTTACTTTGACCGGGTCGGCGACTGGTGCATGCAGTTTTGGCACGACGACCAAACCCTGGGACCAAAATCCGCAGTGGTGGCGGTGCTGTTGGGGACAGTGGAGGCGCGCATTGCCCTATGGTTCGCGAACTGGCTGGCCAGAGTGAAACGGTGACGCCGTGAAAGCAGCGAGATTTTTCAAGATTGTCGCGCTGGGGTTTTGGCTGTTGGCTGGCGGTTCGGCGGATGCTCATATCGGCAATCCAACAGTTTTTTTCCAGGGAATGGCGGGGTCGTATCCGATTCGTGTGACCATTCGACCGCCGGGCGTGGTTCCGGGATTGGCGCAAATACAGGTCGTCGTGACGTCGGGGGACGCGGAAAAGGTAACGGTGCGGCCAGTGCGATGGGATGCCAGCGTAAAAGGGTCGCCGGCTCCCGATACGGCAGTGCTCGTGCCAGGCGAGACGAACATGTATTCGGCGCAACTCTGGCTGATGAAGTCCGGCGCGTTTAGCGTGTTTGTGGAGGTGATCGGCCCGCGTGGAGATGGAGTGGCAATCGTTCCGCTTAATTCCATTGCGACCCAACGGTTGGTCATGACGCGAGGAATGGAAGTGGTTTTGTTGATTGCGGGGTTTTTTGTCGCGGTGTTGCTCATTTCCGTGATCGGAGCGGCGGTTCGCGATGCGGGCCTTCCGCCGGGCGAAGAAGCTTTGCCGATCAACCGGTGGCGAGGATGGTGCGCGCGGGGGATCACGGCGACTGCCCTCGTGGTGGGGTTGTATCTTGGCAACAAGTGGTGGGACAGCGTGGACAAGGATTATCGTCTCAACCGGCTTTACCGGCCGGAAGCCATTCGCACGGAATTGAAGACGGATTCCACGGGGCATCGGCAGCTTGAACTTCGCTTTTCGCCAACTTCGCCCATCGACTCCACGCCGCTGGTTGTCGATCACGGACATTTGATGCACCTGTTCCTGGTCCGCGAAAGCGATGGCGGGGTCTTCGCACATTTGCATCCAAAGCGAGTGAAGGAGAAAGACGATGATGAAAGCATGTTCAAACTTCGGCTTCCCCCGTTGCCGGCTGGGGATTACGAACTTTACGCGGACATCACGCACGAAAGCGGCCTGACACAAACGCTCACCAACATATTGAGCATTCCCGCCGTAGCGGCGGGCACGGGAACGTTCAAATTTGGCGATCCCGATGATTCGGTATTGATTGCCACTCCGGCGGAGTTGTCGAGGATAAGTTTACCGGGCGGCCTTTATCTCAGCCCCGGCTTTTCGGATGATTTGCGGGTGAACCAGGAAACCAATTTGGTCTTTTATCTCACGACTGCCGACGGGACGACGGCGGCGTTGGAACCGTACCTGGGGATGTATGGGCATTTGATGATAGAGGATTCCAATGGCACCGTGTTCAACCATCTGCACCCGCTGGGTTCGATCTCGATGGCTTCGCAACGGCTTTTTGCGGAACGCGAACAGGCCGGTTACCTGACCAATCAGCCGTTGGATCAATTTTGCACGACGGCGCTTCCTGAACTCTCTTTTCCGTACGCGTTCCCGAAAGCGGGGGTTTACCGTCTCTGGCT
>DATAXU010000257.1:0-7113 GCA_036272955.1 Verrucomicrobiia bacterium | reverse complement strand
GTCACTCTCCCGCTGGTGATGCCGCCGGTGGCGACGGGCCTCATCCTGCTGAAAATACTGGGGCGCAACGGCGTTGTGGGGAAGTTCTTTTTCCAGCGATTGCACATGGACATCGCGTTTACGTGGCGCGCGGTGCTGGCGGCGCTGGCGGTGATGTCGTTTCCCTTGCTTGTGCGCTCGACGCGCGTGGCGATTGAGCAGGTCAACCCGAGGTTCGAACAAATCGCGCGAACTTTGGGGGCCGGCGAATGGCGGGTGTTTTTTTCCATCACGGCACCGCTGGCGATGCGGGGAATTATTGGGGGGACCATTCTCGCGTTTGCGCGCGCGTTGGGCGAATTCGGAGCGACCATCATGGTGGCCGGGAATATTCCGGGGCGGACGGCCACTCTTTCGCTTTCCACTTACGAAGCGGTGCAACTGGGGGACGATTCGACGGCGTTTCGGCTGCTCGGCATTTCGGTGGCGCTGGCCTTCGGCGCGGTGTGGACCAGCGAGTGGTTTCTGCGCAAAGCTCCGCGGTGAATCGATGACGCTTCGGCTCAAAAATCTTTTTCTGCCGCTGGCGGAATTCGCGCTCGAAATGGACGTGGAATTGACCAGCCAGGTGACGGCCATCTTCGGGCCGTCGGGAGCGGGAAAGACTTCGCTGCTCGACCTGATTGCCGGTTTGCGCAAACCCAAATCGGCGCTGATTCAATTGGACGACCGGGTGCTGCTGGACAGCGAGCGCGGAATCAACGTGCCGTCGTGCGCGCGCCGGATCGGTTACGTGCCGCAGGACCTTGCGTTGTTCCCGCATTTGACAACGCGCAAAAATATACTTTACGGTTGGAGTCGCGGCTCCGAAAACGGGCCGTCGTTTGGGTTGGAGCATATCGTGGATGTCCTGGAAATTGGATCGCTCCTCGCGCGGCGGGTGACGGAACTTTCCGGGGGCGAGAGGCAGCGGGTGGCTGTGGCGCGGGCGTTGCTGACTTCGCCGAAGCTGCTGCTTTTGGACGAGCCGCTGGCCTCGCTGGACGAGGCGTTGAAGGCAAAGATTGTTCCGTATCTGTCCCGCGTGCGGGAGGAATTCGGGATTCCGATGCTTTACGTCACCCATGATGAACGGGAGGTCCGGTTGCTGTGCGACGAAGTGGTGGAGATTTCGCGGGGCAAAATTGTCCGGCGGGCGCCTTTGGGAAAAGCGGTTCCGGGAGCATTTTAACGAAATTTTAATTATTCTCCGGCGGCTCGCGCGGGTTATAGTATTTGCATGGCTGAGGATAATCGTCCGGACCCGGATGCCTTGCTGGCGGCTATCCAAAAAAGCGAGGCCGCAACCAAGCGTGGCAGGTTCAAGGTTTTTCTCGGAATGGCTGCCGGCGTGGGCAAAACCTATTCGATGCTGCGCGCGGCGCAACGCGCACTGCGCGAGGGCGTGGATGTCGTTGTGGGCTACGTTGAAACGCATGGGCGGAAGGAGACGGAGGCGCTGGTTACCGGACTGCCGATCATACCCCGGCGCAAGGTCGATTACCGCGGCGTTACCTTGGAAGAGATGGACCTCGATGCGCTGCTGGCACGGCATCCGCAACTGGCGATCGTGGATGAACTGCCCCACACCAATGTTCCCGGCTCGCGCCATGCCAAGCGATACCAGGATGTCGTCGAATTGCTCGACGCGGGAATCGACGTTTATACGACGATGAACGTCCAGCACGCGGAAAGCCGCGTTGATACCGTCCGCCAAATCACCGGCTCGACGGTGCAGGAGACGGTGCCGGACAGTGTACTTGACGAGGCGGAAATGGAACTGATCGACCTGCCGCCGGAGGACCTGCTCAAACGGCTCGACGAAGGCAAGGTCTATATGCCCGAACGCGCCGAACTGGCGATGATGAATTTTTTCCGGGAGGGGAATCTCAATGCGTTGCGGGAAATGGCGCTGCGGCTGGCGGCGGATCACGTCGGGCAGGAGGTCCACGATTATTTGCAGGCGATGCAAATCAGCGGGCCGTGGAAATCCGGGCATCGATTGCTCGTGGGAGTGAGCGCCAGCCCGTATTCGCCGCACATGATTCGCTGGACGCGGCGGCTGGCGGACAGTTTTGACTGCCCGTGGATAGCGGTGCATGTCGAGCGTCCGCGGCCGTTGGGAACCGAACTCCAGGAGCGATTGACCAAACACCTTGCGCTGGCCCGCGAACTGGGCGCGGAAATCATCACGACCGCCGACACGGATGTCGCGCGGGGGATTTTGCGGGTGGCGCGGCAACAGAACGTGACGCAGATCGTGGTCGGCAAGCCGGGCACCGATAGCGCGATGGCGTGGTTTCGCGGGGGGCGATTGCTTCGGAGATTGGTGCGGCAGAGCGGGAATATCGAACTGCACGTCGTGCGCCCTGAAACGCCGGAGCGGGAGGCGCCCGCCGAGGGCTGGACGTTCGCGCCGGAATCTTCGGCGGGACAATACCTGGCGGCGCTGGCGGCGATCGTCATTTGCACGGGGCTGAATTTTCTTATTGACTATTTGCTGGGGGGAGACGGAGGCCACGCCGCGGCGCTGATTTATCTCCTGGGGGTCGTGCTGCCGGCTTTTTACGTTGGACGCGGGCCGACGCTGCTCAATGCGACGACGAGCGCGCTGTTGTGGGATTATTTTTTTCTTCCGCCGCGATATACGCTGTGCTTGACACATTTCGACGACATGATGATGTTCGCGATGTATTTTGTCGTGGCGGTGGTCCTGGGGCAACTGGCGTCGCGAGTGCGGTGGCAGGAACGGGCGGAACGCCGGCGGGAACAACGTTCCACGGCGCTTTATATCCTGACTCGCGACCTGGCAGACGCGGGCGACATCGACGACGTGGCGCAGCGGTTGGTGCGGCAAGTGGCGCAGGCTTTCACCGCGAGTTCGGCCATCCTTTTGCGCGAGCCGGCGGGAGGGCTTGCAACGACGCCGCACCCGGCGAGCACGTTTACCGTTTCTGAAAAGGAGCAAAGCGTGGCGGCGTGGGCATTTCGATTCGGCAAGGCGGCGGGGCGTTTCACAGACAATTTGCCGTTCGCCTCGGCCATCTACCTGCCGCTGCAAACCAACCGCGGAGCCGTGGGCGTTTTGGGCGTTGAACTTGCCGGGGAGCAGCAGCCGACATTGGAACAGCGCGACCTTCTCGGCGCGTTCGCACGGCAGTCGGCGCTCGTGCTCGACCGGTTGAGGCTGGACGGGGAGGCGCAGAAAGCGCAGTTGGTGGCAGAATCGGAAAAATTGAGCAAGGCGTTGCTGAACTCGATTTCGCATGAGTTGCGGACGCCCATCGCCGCCATCACCGCGGCCGCAGCCGCGCTCACGGAAGTCAATGCGCCGGACCCGTTGCGGATGCACAAAACGCTGGCGTTGGAAATCCAGGAGAGCGCGGCGCGGCTCAACAGGCTGGTCAGCAATTTGCTCGACATGACTCGATTGGAATCGGGTAAGGTAAAGCCGCGCCTGGAATGGTGCGACATAACGGACCTGATCAACGTGGCTCTCCGGCGCAACGAGCGGGAGTTGTCCAAGCATCACATCATCCTCTCGGCGCCGCGTCCGCTGCCGCTGGTGAAAATTGATTTCGTGCTGATGGAACAAGTGCTCAACAATCTGCTGCTCAACGCCGCGGCTTATACGCCCGCGAGCACGGCCGTTGAAATCAAGGCGTCGGTCGTCAACAGCGAAATGGCGCTTTCGGTCGCCGATCGCGGGCCGGGCCTTCCCGAGGAAAGTCTGCCGCACCTTTTTGAAAAATTCTACCGCGTCCCGGGCGCGCCCGCCGGGGGAACGGGGCTGGGATTGTCGATTGTCAAAGGGTTGGTGGAGGCTCATGGCGGGCACGTCGATGTTCAGAACCGGCCTGGGGGCGGGGCGGAATTCACGGTTTGGCTGCCGATTGTCAGCAGTCCGGAAATTGCCATCGAGGCCGCCGTATGAACGAAGGCGAACCCCATCCGCCGGTCGTTCTGATTGTCGATGACGAAGTGCAAAT
The DNA here is from genome assembly GCA_036272955.1 of Verrucomicrobiia bacterium. GTDB lineage: Bacteria > Verrucomicrobiota > Verrucomicrobiia > Limisphaerales > Palsa-1400 > DATAUD01. Next base: position 3,106 of record DATAXU010000257.1, on the reverse strand, counting down.
TCGCAGACTGCTGCGGGTGACATTGGAAGCGCATGGCTACCGGGTATTTGAAGCCGCCACGGGCAAGGAGGGATTGGTCGAGGCGGCCCAGCGGCATCCAGACGCCATTGTGCTTGACCTTGGGTTGCCGGACATGGATGGAGCGGAGGTTTTGAAAAGGCTGCGGGAATGGAGCCAGGCGCCGGTGCTGGTGCTTTCCGTGCGGGAAGGGGAGGACGACAAGGTCGCGGCCCTTGACCAGGGAGCGGACGATTACGTCACCAAGCCGTTCAGCACGGTGGAACTGCTGGCGCGGTTGAGGGTCGCGCGACGCCATGCGCAGCCGATTGAGGAGAATTCGGTGTTTCGGACCGGGCGCCTTGAGGTGGACCTGGCCAGCCGGATCGTGAACGTCAAGGGACAGGAAGTGAAGCTGACGCCGACGGAGTATTCGCTGCTGCGATTGCTGGTCCGCAATGCCGGGAAAGTGGTTACGCACAGGCAGATCCTCAAAGAAGTGTGGGGGCCGAATTCGGTGGAGCAGACGCATTATTTGCGGGTGTATATGGCGCACCTTCGGGACAAGATCGAGGCGGACCCGAGCCGGCCGGAGTTGTTACTGACAGAGGCGGGGGTGGGGTATCGGTTGCAGACGAGTTGAAGTTGGATTCCAAACCTTTGGCTTGATTAGCCTTGATTAAGCTTGATTGGTTTGACTGGCGGAGCGGGGGCGGTTGGAGGCTTGGCGTGTGAGATTTACGCAAGTGACTGAACATAATGAAGTTGCAAATTTTACGTTCTCTTTCGCCAAAGACTTTGGAGGAGAGACAGGCTTGATTGGGTTTGACTGGAGCCTTGATTGGGTCTGACGCGGGTGGGCGGCGGCCTGGAATTGGCCGGCCCGCCGTCGCCCTTAAAGACTCGTTTGTATTAAACATGCCACAAAGTAGTCCCATACTTAGGGGTAAAACGCAAGGATTTTTGAGCGCGGGAAAAAGGCAGTGACAGGCTGGACGGTTGTTCCAACAACGAACTGATGGTGTCAGCGTTTTACGCCCAGTTTTCTAATTTTGTTTTCCAAGCCTTTTGGGACAATGAAGACCATTTGCCTGCCCCTTTCGATCAATCGCAAAATTCCACGAGCTGAAAGATCAAGAAGATCGGTGCGCGCGGTTTCATAGGACGTATTATGCCTGACTTTGTGGCTTTCGATCAGGTATTGCTGATAGGGATGCTTTAGCGCGTGCCGGAGCAGCTCAACCTGGCGGTGATTAAATAAATCAAGTGCGAAGGTGGGATTCCAAATCGCGCAATTCCAAAGACCCAAACGATGAATCTCAAAAACCATCTTCGCCGATAGCGGTTCCTTTTTGAGTTCCATCACCCATTGCATGGTGGCAAAATTGTTGGAGATCATCTGCTCGTCGTTATCCCTCGGGGGACGCCCCGCGCCAGGGATGTCGGCGGAATTTACAATTGTCGGGGCGGGTTCCGGGCGGGATTCTATATTCTTTATCCATACCTTCTTACGATGGATGTAAACAAATCAGTTGGGCTGGTTGAATTATATTGGCGTCGGACTCCTTTACGGAATGGTGGTTTTGACGAAAGGCACCTCTGATGGAAAATAAGATTTTAGTGGGTTGATTCTGAGCAGGTTGCGATTTTGATTTGCAGAATTCACGAATTAAGGTCTGAAAATTGCTAGGTGTTTCCCCGTTCAAGTTGTGCGGTAAACCATGAAAGACTAAACTTAGTGGACGGCTGTAGAAAATTCAGGAACCGTGGCGCTTATTTTGGACTGCTTAATTGCCGCCTCCTTGCGGCGGGAGTTCTCTTTCTTCTTTTCTCCTCAATGAAATCCCACGCGGCGGCGATTTCCTGGACCAATACGGCGGGCGGGAATTGGAGCGGGGCGGTCAATTGGAGTCCCAACCAGGTGCCCGGCTCAGCGGATGACGCGGCGATTACCAATGGGGGGAGTTACACGGTTACTTTGGATATTTCAGTTACGGTCAATTCTTTGGTCGTGGGCGGCAATGGGGGCGGATTGCAGTCCTTTACGATCAATGGACCGACGCTGAGTGTTGTGGTGGCCGGCACGGTGAATGAATCCGGGAGTTTGACGCTCGACGGAGGTCTTATCAACGGGGCGGGCGCGCTCACGTTGAATGGCACGAATGCTTGGAATGGGGGGCAATTTGGCAGCGGCGGAGGGGTGGAGGTGACGGCGTTCGGAACGTTATACATCGGCACTGGCAATGACCATAATATGCCGGGTTTGGTGCTGAACAATCTGGGGACGATCATCCGGACTGGCGGCCGAATTCGCGGTGGGAGCGGGGGGGTTGTCAATAATGGAGGGCTTTGGGTGGAAGAAACGGACAATGTTTTTAACCAGGATTTCGGCGGGGCGTCGTCCCAATTCATCAACACCGGCACTTACCGCAAAACCACAACGGGCGGGACGAGTACGTTTGAGAGCGGATTTCAATTGCTCAATAACGGCCTGGTGGATGCTCAGACTGGCACGATTGAGATTGTGGACGGGGGGGGCAGCGGCGATGGCACCTGGAACGCGGACACCAATGCGACGTGTTATTTTGATTCCGGTTACGTGATGAACGATGGCAGCGCGTTTACAGGGGCGGGGACGAATGCGTTGAACGGCGGCATAACGTTTACGGGCCGGTTTATGTCGGAGAATTTGCAATGGCAGAGCGGAGCCATTGGGGGCGACGGCACCAACGTCAGTGGGAGCACACTTTATATCACCACGGGCAACGACCATAACATGCCGGGCGCGGTGCTCAACAACCTGGGCACGGTCATCCGAACCGGCGGCCGGGTGCGGAGCGGCGGGGGCGGGGTGGTCACGAATGTGGGGCTTTGGGTGGAGGAAACGGACAATGTGTTCAATCAGGATTACGGAGGGACGGCGTCGCAATTCATTAACCTAGGGACTTATCGGAAGACGACCACAACAGGAGCCAGCGCGTTTCTAAGCGGATTTCAACTGGTTAACGCCGGACTGGTGGACGCGGAGAGCGGCACGATTGAAATCTCAGACGGGGGCGGCAGCGGCAACGGCACGTGGAACGCGGCCGCCAATGCGGTGTGCGATTTT
>DATAXU010000256.1:0-9869 GCA_036272955.1 Verrucomicrobiia bacterium | reverse complement strand
GCGGCCAGATCACTCTGCATGATCCAGGGGCGCCGGATGAACGGCTGACGAACTGGCTGGTGGGGCTTTCCGCGCCGGATTACGCGGCGCCACGGGGACGAGGCGGGTTTGGCGGATTCGGCCCGCGAATGGTGGATTGGCAAAATGACGCCAAACACTACGAATTTTGGGTGCGCGGCGGCGTGGGCGGGGAATTTTCCATTCCGAATGTGCGGCCCGGCGTTTACACACTTCACGCGATTGCGGACGGGGTTCTCGGAGAATTCACCTTGACAAATATTGTCGTCGAACCCGGCAAGGCGCAGCGGATTGCGGACATGGAGTGGCAACCGGTGCGTTACGGAAAGCAATTGTGGGACATCGGTGTTCCGAATCGTTCGGCGGCGGAGTTTTTCAAGGGGAACGATTATTATCACTGGGGTTGGTATCTGCAATATCCGAAGCTTTTTCCGGACGACGTTCACTACGTCATTGGGAAAAGCGATTATCGAAAGGACTGGTTTTTCGAGCAGGTGCCACACAACGAAAACCCCACGAACACTACGGGACAGGGCCGCGGGAGGAGCACAACGTGGGACGTCGTATTTAATCTGTCGCAAGCGCCGCATGGAAAGGCGACGTTGCGGCTGGCCATTTGCGGAGTCGGCACGCGCAGTCTGGCCGTTAACGTGAATGACCATTCCATCGGCCCCGTCACCGGGCTGTCTTATAACGCGACAATCAATCGGGACGGGATTGGCGGGTACTGGACGGAGCGCGATTTGGCGTTCGATGCCTCGACGATGAAGGCGGGCGAAAATGTTTTGAAACTGACGATTCCCGCCGGCGGTTTAACAAGCGGGATCGCCTACGACTATCTGCGATTGGAATTGGACGAATCGGCGGCGCCGCCCGCGCCGGCTGCCGACGAGTGACCCTACAGGCGGTGGACGGTCAGCCCGCCATCCACGAGAATGACCTGGCCAGTGGAGTAAGGGAGATCACTCCGCGCCAGCATTGCGGTGGCTTTGCCGACGTCCTCAACATCACCCCAGCGTTGCTGCACCAGCAAGCCCCCGGCGATCAGCTTGTCATACTTGGCCTGCACGGCCGCAGTCATGTCCGTCTTGACGACACCGGGGCGAATTTCGTAAACGGGAATTCCAAATTCGCCGAGGCGCACGGCCCAGAGTTGCGTGGCCATCGCGACACCGGCTTTGGAAATGCAATACTCCCCGCGGTTGACGGAGGCAACGGTTGCGGACACCGACGAGATGTTGATGACGCAGCCGCGCCAATCCGGGTCCGCTTTCTTTTGGGCAACCATCTGTTGCGCGCAGAGCTGGGTGAGAAAATACGGGCCTTGCAAATTCACCTTGAGAACGTGCTCGAAACTTTCTTCCGTCGCTTCCAGCAAATCGGCGCGGACTTTGGGTGCGATGCCGGCATTGTTAACAAGGACATGAAGGCGGCCGAAATTATTTTCCACAGCTTCGACCAGGCGTTTCCGCGCGTCGGAATCGCTGACATCGGCCTGGACGTAGAGTGTCCTCGCACCGAGACTTTGCAGCGCGTCGAGGGCGGGTTGGGCGGCGGATTCTTCACGGACGCCGCAGAGGACGAGGTCAAAATTTTCCCGCGCCAATGCGTGGGCGATGCCCAACCCGATGCCACGGGCGCCGCCAGTGATGAGGGCCACGCGATTATTTTTTTTGTCAGACATCAATTCCAGTGGCACAGCCAGCCGCGCGCGGCGATGTTCAGTTTTTGGCCGTTCAAGGTAACGGTGACGGGGTCGCTGTTGAAATTCTCGACAACCCATCCATTGGGGCTGAACAAATAGAGGGCCACCTGATCGGGGGCGTTGAAGCTGACGTGCAGGGCGTCCAGCAGCGGCGCGCGCAACTTGTCCAATTGTTCCTCCGGCTGATAGAGCAAATAATCCAGAGGACGGGGCATGCCGACGACGCGGACGTTGGGCGCAGGGAGATTTAGCCGGCCCGCCAAAAGCTGGGCGAGGACTTGGGTCATCAGCACCGGGCGACCGGTCTTGATGTAGTCGTTGATTTCCGTTGTGGCATTTGGGTCGTCATAGGTGTGGACTGAGAAGAATGCCGCGGGGGCGTTGGTTGGGAATTGATGGCACGGCACGAGTGGCAATCCAATCATTCCCAAATAATCAAAGATGCGCTGTTCGGTGCCGCCTCCACTGTTGATCGGTTTGTAGGCGGCGATTCCGATGGGCTGCCTCTTTTGGACTTCCCGCGCGGTTGCGAGCAAATCGGGGAGATTGGCGCGGAGGATCGCCATGTCTTCCTGGCCGGTGGGGGTCGGCCAGGGAATCGAACTGGGGAAGACCGAATGCGCCACCGGGTTGAGTCCGCCGTAACAAAAGAGCAAAGTCTCGCGGGCGCCGGCCAGGATGGTCTGGCGGGCCTGCTCCAAATAGTAGGGAGGGGAAGTGCCGAGCCAGTCATACCAGCCCCCACCCGTCTTGGCGCCTCCAATGCCGCCGAGCCATCGCATCAGGAAATAGCCCTCGTATTGCACGGTGTTGCCCCAGTGGAGTTCGTTGGTGTAATCGCGCGTTTCCGTTCCGACCCATATCTTATCAAACGAGGCGGTCTCCCCTTTCACGTCGTAACCCCGTTCCTGGTACATGTCGTACCATTGCGGATACTTGATGATGAGCTTGACCTTTGGGTTGACTTTTTTGGCGGCGGCCAGGACGCAGTCCTGTGAAATATGCAGCATTAACGTGCAATGATAATCCGCCCAGCTATCGCTGGCGACGGGGTAGGTTTTGTCGCCAACGGTGACGGTTTGGGCGCGGCGCGCGGCGTCGCATTCGGGGCACATGCAATCCTCAAAGAAAAAATCGTCAATCATAATTTCGTCGAACACGGCGGCGGTGTATTCAAAAACCATCTGAAGATTCGCCTGCGTACGCATGTCAGTGTAACAGCAGACCTCCGGGCCCCAACCGCTGGAGGGTTTGCCGATGTGGGTCGTGGTCACGCAGCCGGACACTTCGATCCCCGCCGCCTTAAAACGGTCGCGGGCGTGCTCGAGAACTTCCTTTTTGTTGAGGAAACCGTCGCGAAACGCTTCTAAAAAGACATGGGTGATCCCGGATGACTTGCAAAAGGCGATAGCCTGGTCGATTCCCGCTTCGGTGGACAAGCAGTGCAGGACGTCCTGCGCGCTGAAAAGCGTCGAAAAGCGATGGGCGCCGACAGAATCCTTGGCCAATTGCCAGAGGTTGGTTTGCCCATGGACGGGAGCGGCCAGAATTGCGGCCAGCCAGGCGATGATGAGGGATTTGCGCATATCAAGAATGGATCATACGAAAAAAGTCAGGTATTTGCCACCATTTGCGATGCGTTGAACATAAAGCGCCGCCTCGCGCGCGTGATAATCTCCCCACATGCTGGATTCCCCGCAAGGAACTTTGCGCCCGCGCGGAACGCAGTCCCAGCCGTTCGGCCGATGATAAATGCTGTGGAGGACCAGCCCCTGGTGTTTCGGGTCGGCGCTGAGGTAGGGGTCGCTGAAGAGCGCGTCCAACACCGTCAGGCCCGCCTGCCAATAGCGCTTGTTCTTCAAGTATCGGCCCAGACGGAGCAAACCTTGCGCGGCGATCGCGGCGGCGGAACTGTCCACGGGTTCGTGCGCATTGAACGGATCGGCGGGGCGGGATCGCCAGTCTCCGAGGCGATGCAATTGCGGCGCGCCTGTGTCCCAATACGGGATTCCGTCGGACGCCGTCGCGTGGCTGATATAAAAATCACAGGCAGCCTCGGCGGCCTTGCGCAGAACGGGCGTCAGGGAATTATCGCCGATGGCCCGCATGAATTCCAATAGTTCGGAGAATCCGCACATCGCCCAGGCCAGTCCGCGTGTCCAAGTGCTGAACGGCGAATAGCCTTGCTGCGAATTGGGGCAGCGGAAATTTCCATCGACGATGTTAAAAACCGACTCATGCGCGACGCGGCCGCGGACATCGTAGGCGTCGCGGGCCTCGCCGTAGTAAATGGAAAACTTCGCGGTCGCGGCGGCGTGGCCTTTCAGACGGTCGAGCAGCGAAACGCGGCGGTCGTTCTCCTCCATCAGGACGTGCCCCAGCTGATGCGCCAGGGCTAGCGCGCGCAGCGAACGAATGGTGTCCACGAAAAGCGAATGCGGGCCGTTGAAGGAATAAATAAAGCCGCCGCCACCCTGGATCGGCGTCCACCGTCGCGCCTGGGTCGCGCCGCTGAGTTTGAGGGCCAATTCGTACACGGCCCGTTCCCACGGCTCCTCGGCAATGCGCCCCTCCCCCATCAAACGACACAAATTGCCGTAGGTGCTGACGTTATTAAAGCCGTGGTCATGGACGCCGAAATGGCTGACGTGCGGCGCCATGCGTTGCACGGTTTGGGTGCGGCCGAGTTCGAGAAAACCGGCGTCGTCCGTGGCGTCGAATTGCAAAATGGCGGCGCCGATTTGGAAGCCCTGGGTCCACTCCGTCCAACCGCGGGCGGTGTAACGTCCGTGAACGGTAAAAACCGGTGAGCCTTTTGCGGGATCGTAATTTCGCTCGATGGCGCGAATCTTTTGCGCGGACAAATCCCAGAGCCGGTTGATCTTGCGGGTCAAATTGGCCGGCCGGATTTGTTGGTCAATCTTCATTACTGCGCCAGACTTAAAGTTTGCGCGGGATATTTCAAGCGAGGAGTTTAAACTTTTCCGCGCAATTTGGCGACATACGCGCCGTCCACATGGTCGTTGAAGGGCAGCAATTGCCGTTCGCTTTCCAATTTAAATCCGAGATGCGCGCCAAGAAAGTCCTTCACGACTTCCTCATTTTCCTCCGGTTCCAGGCTGCATGTGCTGTAAACGAGGCATCCGCCGGGTTTCAATTGCGACGCAGCCCGGGCCAGCAACGCCGTTTGGCCCTTGCGCAATCGCGCGATTTCATCCGGCTGCACCCGCCAGCGTAGATCGACGCGGCGCCGCAGCACGCCGGTATTCGAGCACGGTGCGTCGAGCAAAATCCGGTCAAATTGGACGGACGCGTCCAAAGTTCGGGCGATCTCCACGCATGTGACGCCGAGACGATGGCAGTTTTCCTCCACCAGGTTCAGCCGGTCGGGTTGAGCGTCGTGCGCGACGATACGTCCGCGATTGCGCATCTGCTGCGCGACGAAACCGGTTTTGCCGCCGGGCGCGGCGCAGAGGTCAAGGATGGTCTCGCCCGGTTGCGGGGCCAATTGCTCGACCGCCAGCAGGGTGCTCGGGTCCTGCACATAAAACAAACCGTCCTGAAAGCTCTCGCAATCCGTCAGCGGTGGATGGGAACGCAGTTCGAAAACCAGATTCGGCCCCGTCCAATCGCAACTTCGCTCCTCGAATTCGACGCCTTCCTTGCGCCAGCGGTCCTGCAACGCGGGCAAATCCGTTTTCAACAGGTTCAAGCGCGCCATCACCGGCGGGGCGCTGTTGTTCCATTCGAGCAATTGCACAGTCTTTTCGCGGCCCCACCGGGTTTGCCATCGTTCGACGACCCACGCCGGGTGCGAATAGCCGAGAGACGGATCGGTTTCCTTCAATTGCGCCAGGGCGGCCCGGGTCTCGTCGCGTTCGCGGATGTAACCGCGGAGAATGGCGTTGAGGAAGCCGGCGCGCGGGCCGAAGCCGAGGCGTTTGGCCAACTCCACCGTTTCATGGACGGCGGCGTGATCGGGGATGCGTTGCAGCCAAAAAAGCTGGTAAAGCCCCAGGTGGAGAAGGTGTCGGAGCGTGACGTTTTGGGTGCGCCCCGCCGTCTTGCGCGCAACCAGCCAATCCAGCGTGCTTTGCCAGCGCACCATTCCGAACGCCAATTCCTGGCACAGCCCCCGATCCGGCCCGGAAAGCGCGTGGCGCGAGAGTTCGCGGTCGAGCAATTGTTCGACGTACACGCCGCCCTTTCCGCGGCGGCCCAGAATACGGATGGCAATTTCTCTTGGACTTTCGGCAATCACGTCCTAATAATGTCCAGACCTGTATGGGACGCGAGAATATACCGACGAAAGAAGAATTTGAAAAACTGTCCGCCGCTGGCAAATTAACACGCCAGCAGGTCGATGCCCTTGTGGCGTTGACCGAGAGCGGTTATTGCTATCATCGGAGCTGGGGTTTTGGAAAAATCGTCGGCACTGACACCGTGTTTGGCAGGCTCACCATTGATTTCCAAACCAAGCCCGGCCATGCCATGGACATGGCTTTCGCCGCCGACAATCTCAAGCCGATTTCCAGCGACCACATTTATGCCCGCAAGGTTTCCGACCTGGATAACCTTCGGCAAATGGCGGCGCTGCATCACCTGGACCTGATCAAACTGGTCCTGCAAAGCTTCGGCAATCGCGCGACAATCGACCAAATCCAGCAAGTCCTGGTGCCCGATGTCATCAAGGATGATTGGAAGAAATGGTGGGAAGGCGCCAAGCGTGAGCTGAAGAAGGACGGTCATTTCCAGGTGCCGACAAAGAAGTCCGAGCAGATTATTTACCAGGTCAAGGAAGTTTCGCTGCAAAACCGGTTGATGGAGGAATTCCGCGCCGCCAAGGGGCTGAAGGCCCGCGGAGTTGTTGCGCATGAAATCGTCAAGAACCTCTCCGACCTGGGCGACAAGGCGGCGATGGCCAAGGAAGTCCTCCCGGCCCTCAATTCCGAAATCGCCACCCACCAACGCACCCAGCCCGCCATCGCGCTGGAGGCCATTTTTGTGCGCGACGAAATTCGCGAGGCCACGGACACCGTCGCGACCGAAGGTGAATTGGCTGCCCACTCGATTTGGACGCAGGAGGCCGGGCGAATCGGTTCGATTTTGGAACAAATTCCCGCGGCCAAGCACCGGCGGGCGCTGGAGTCTTTCAAAGCCAGCAACCCGGAGCGGTGGCACGAAGCGTTGCTGGGCGCGTTGAACCAGGTTTCCGCGAAAGTCGCGGCTGAAATCGCGCACGCGCTGATTTCCGGCGGGAAGTTGGCTGATTTGAAGGAGCTTTTGGCCCGCTTCATCAGCCAGCACCAGGCCAGCAGCGATTTGCTGCTCTGGCTGGCGCGCGAACGCTCGGACAGCTTCGCCGACATCCTCGGCCCGGAAGTTTTCCGCGCCATGCTCACGGCGATGGAACGGGACCAGTTCAACGAGAAGCGTTCCAACAAGCTTCGCGATTATATTTTGGACGATCAGACGCTGCTGGTGGAATTGATCGGCTCGGCGGACCTTGAGGTCATCAAGGACCTGACCCGCGCGCTGCAACTTTCGCCTTGTTTCGACGACATGGACAAGCGCTCCCTCCTGGCGCGGATCGTGAAAAGTTACCCGGCCGTCCAGACGATGATTTCCGGCGAACAAACACGGCAGGACACCTCGTTCATTGTTTCCTGGGAGAGCCTGGAACGGCGCAAAAACGAATATGCCGAACTGGTGCAGAAATCCATTCCCGCCAATTCGAAGGAAATCGCGGTGGCCCGCAGTTATGGCGATTTGCGTGAAAACCACGAATACAAGGCGGCGAAGGAAATGCAGAAAATCCTCATGCGCCGCAAGGGAGAACTGGAATCGCAACTGGTGCGGGCGCGCGGGTCCGATTTTGCAAATCCGCGCACGGATGTTGTGAGCATAGGGACGCAAGTGGCGGTGACGGATTTGGAGCAGCAGCAGACGGAGCGGTTCGTCGTTCTCGGCGCGTGGGATTCCGATCCTGACAAGGGCATCATCAGTTATTTGACGCCGGTCGCGCAATCGATCCTCAATCGCAAACCACTGGAAGAAGTCGAGGTGGAGGTTGAGGGGGGGAAGAAGCGCTACCGCATCGATACGATTGAGACTTACAAGCCCGCGTGACGCGGATGGCGCCAACCGCGTTGTTGTTTAAAGGAGGGAATTCGTCAGTTTGTCCTGTGGCGATTGGGAATGTCACCACGAAGATCAGGTGGCACGAAACATGATCAGTCGCAATTACGCTTGGATTGTATCTGACACGCGGACATGATTCCCGACTATGACGAGGGCCAGACCAAAATGCTGTCGGACTTTGCCAATCGCGTTGTTGCTGGCGGCCTTTGCGATTGTTTGCGGTGCGGCACCGTTCACGCGGAACCCGGACGAATGGTCCGGGCGGCGTCAATATGCGCCGGATCGTGACGCGGAAATCGATCACCTCACGCTGGACGTCACACCGGATTTCAAACGGCGAACCATTAGCGCTGAAGCCATCGTCACTTTTCAACCGATCGCCAAGCCGCTGGATGATCTGAAATTGGATGCGGTCGATCTGGATGTTCAGTCGGTTGTTTCAACGGAGAAGATTCAGGCTTACCAAGTGATGGCGGACCATCTCGTCATCACCTTTGCGTCGGCAATTCCGGCCGGGAAGGAGGCGAGCGTGACGATCCGTTACACGGCGCAACCGGAAAAGGGCCTTTATTTCCGCACGCCGGAGATGGGCTACGACGCCGGGGATGAGCATTTGTTCACGCAAGGCGAGGCGGTTGATGAGCGATATTGGTATCCCAGCCATGATTCGCCAAATGAGAAGTTCACCACGGAAATGACCTGCCGCGTCCCGTCCGGCATGACGGTGCTTTCCAACGGGCGGTTGGTTTCGCAAACGGACGATGGAGGATTGACGGTCTTTCACTGGGCGCAGGAAAAACCGCAGGCCAATTATTTGGTTTCGCTCGTCGCCGGATATTTCAAAAAAGTCGAAGACCATTACAAGGACGTCCCGCTGGCGTTTTACACGCCGCCGTCGGACATCGGCGAAGCGCCGAACTCGTTCCGCGATACGCGCGACATCATGGCGTTTTACGAGGACGAAATCGGCGTTCCGTACCCATGGGCCAAATATTACCAGGTCGTCGTGCAGGATTTCATGGCGGGCGGAATGGAAAATACGAGCATTACGACTCTCACCGAGCGGACCCTGTTCACCGGCGCCACCGAAAACATCCGCAGCAGCCAGGGATTGGTCGCGCACGAAATGGCGCACCAATGGTTTGGCGACCTGGTGACGTGCAAGGACTGGAGCCAGATTTGGCTCAACGAGGGTTTTGCCACTTTTTACGCGCTGCTCTACGACGGCCACAAAAATGGGCGGGACTCGATGCTCTACGGGGTTTTTACGACGGAACAATCCATTTTCGCGAGGACCAATGACGTCAAACCGATTGTGAGCCGCAAGTTCGATGACCCGGATGATTTGTTTAATTACCTGGCGTATCAGAAAGGGAGCTACGTCCTGTGGATGTTGCGCTCGCAATTAGGCCCGGATCTTTACCGGCAGTGCATACGCACTTACCTGGAACGCCACAAATTCGGGAACGTCGTCACCGAAGACCTCGCGCAGGTGATCGAGGAACTTTCGGGGCGTTCCTACGACCAGTTTTTCGACCAATGGGTCTATCACGCGCATTACCCGGAGATCGAAGCGCGCTATTCCTGGGATGAGAAAGGCAAGATGGCCAAAATTTCCATCCGCCAAAACCAGAAAACGACGGACGATGTTTTGCTGTTCAATTTTCCGCTGGCGATTGACTTCAAAACAAAGGACGGGACCATCGAGCGGACGATCACCGTCAAGGATGCGACGGGAGATTTTTACTTTGCTCTTCCTTCGGCGCCGCGGATCGTCCGGCTGGATCCGAATTTTGCGGTGCTGGCAAAAATCGACCTTCGGGATATTCCGCCATCGATGCTCTACGCGCAGTTGGAGGACGCGGGCGACGTGGCGGGGAGGCTGGTGGCAATTGAAAAGCTTAAAGACCTCAAAGGCCACGAAGCCGTCGCGAAGTTGAGCCATGCGCTCAATCATGATGCGTTTTATGGTGTTCGTGTCGAAGCGGCGAAGGCGTTGGAGTCG
>DATAXU010000255.1:0-7386 GCA_036272955.1 Verrucomicrobiia bacterium | reverse complement strand
ACCGGAACCAGAATTCCGTAAACGAGGATTTTGAAGGTATTTGGGATCATTCGGGGGCGGCGACGGGGTTGGTCTTCGGGTTGTTCGGCCTGCGATTCGTAATCGGCGGTGGCAAGGTAGATTTTGTGGCTGTCGGGGTCCAGGGCCATCGTGCGGGCGCCGCGGCGGGTGAGCAGGGATTGGACGACGGCAATTTTGTCGGGGGATTCCTCCTTCGCGATGGTCGTCGTGCCATCGCCGCAGGAGGCAAAGGCGAGGCTGGTGACGGGATCGAAGGCGTCGGCATCGACGCCGGTGGTAATCGGCACGGAGGTGATTACTTTTCCGGTGGCGCTGTCCATCATTTCCATCATTTTGTTGTGGCAGCCGATGAATAATCGTTTGTGAACGATATCCATGGCCAGGCCGGAGGGTTCGTCGCCTGGGGCGATGGGCCAGGTGTTGACGAGCTGGTGCTTGGAGGTGTCGATCTCGGCCACGAGATTTTTATCTTCGATATTGCAATAAACGCGGCTGACGGAAGGGTCGGCGGCGGCGAATTCGGGTTTTCCGGGGAGGGGAATGGTGGCGACGACTTTGGCGCTGGCGGCGTCGATGACGGTGGTGGAATTTCCGCGTCCGTTGAAGGCATAGACCTCCTGGCGGCCCGGTTCGTAAATGATGCAGTCTGGATTTTGTCCGGTTTGGACCTTCGTCACGGTTTTTAAAGTATCCAGATTGACGACGCTGACGTCGTTCTCCCGGCCATTGCTGGCAAAACCGCGGCCCAATGAGGAAGCGATGGCGAAACCATGGACGCCGAGCGTGCCGGTGATCTCGCCGACGATTTTGTCCTGGTCGATGTCAATGACGATGACTTTGGTGTTATGGCTCACGTAGAGGCGCCGCCCGGTGTGATCGATGCTCAGGTAATCCCAGCCGCCTTCGCCGCCGACATGGATTTCCGTCAGTAACTGATAAAAGTCGGCGGCGCGAAGATTTGAGAAGCCCAGAAAACCGATCAGGCAGATGGCGAGAGTGATGCCCCGGCAATAGAATTTCATAGCGCGGTCATCGTGGAGTGCGGGGCGCTCATTCACCAGTTAAAAATCGTTCAGCATCGCGGACTTTTTGTTTGTCAGGCGGAGGCCGTGAACGCCGTCGGGAAGGTCACCACAGAGGACACGAAGAGCACGAAGAGAAGAAGAGGGGAAAACTTGAAAAGAGGGGGACGGACATTCAAGCCAGAACTTGAACCTGATCTACCAGGCGGCGGACGAGGCGGGGGCGATCATTTTCGGCGATGCCGGCTGTCGTGAGATTCCATTTGGCGAATGCGGGTTTCAGACTGCCGGACGGCGGTGGACGGCGGGTTTCGAAGGAAGCAGCCAGGTGCTGCAAATAGTCGGCGACGGCTGTCCGTAACTCGGCCTCCGAAGCCTGCGCCGCCTCATTCAGGAGCTTCCATTCCTCGATCTTGGTGCGCCTCAGCAGGGCGGTGGCAATAAGGCCGAGAGTTTGAACGTGTGAGGTAACGTGCTCCGCCATGCACGTCGAAAAGTTTTTGGGATTGTCAAACATGATGTCCTCTATGGTGGCTTGTTCGGAGAGAACGGCCACACTGTCCAGGTCCCGGGAAAGCGCCTCATGCAGCGACTTGGTCTTTTGGGCATTGGTTTCCGCGGCGAAACCGGCTTGGGGAAGACAAACCAGTTGGGAGAGGGTGCGCAAAACCCGGGCCAGGGTTGCCCGCAACTGGTCCGCGGCGAGTTCCGGCCAGACATACCGGAACATAACGGCTGAAACGACGGTTCCAAGGAGGATGCCGAACACGCGGTCGCGAATGGTCGTCAAATTCACTTCGGGCTCAAAGCCCTGGAAAACGCTTAGGTAAAAAGCGAACGCAAATTGCAACCCGGCATAGGAAATTCGCTCCGTGCCGGCGGCAATCCATCCGGCCACCGCCGATCCCGCGACTGCGAGCAAAAGGAGCGAGGTGATGCTGACCATATGGGGAAGGAAAAAAAAGATGGCCAGATAGCCGGCAAGGCCGCCCGCCAAACACCCAAAGAAACGCAACCAGCTTTTGTAAATCGTCGCCCCGGTATTTCCCAGCGCAATGAAGGCACAGGTAATAAACGAAGTGCTGATCCCCGGCCACTGAAGCGCGGTGTACAAGATGTAACAAATCATCGCCGAGAAACTGACCTTCAAAGCGAACCGGACGTGGGCTGGATTGGTAAAGGCGTCCGGGCTGAACAATGGCTTTTTTTCCTTTTCAACATTGAAAGATGAATAGTCAGAATGGCCGCGTATCATCGTGTCCCGAAAAGTTTCGATGGCGAACGCGAGTTCGCGCAATTGCGGAAGCGCGGGAAATTTTATCCGTGTTTTGCGCGAGGACAGAATCCTTTCCTTTTCAGGCAAGAGAAGCTCAAGTTGTGCGATCTCCGCCAACAGCGTTTTGGCTTGAAGAAGATCCTCCTCCGAAAGGGCCTGTGGCTGCCTGAATTCCAACGATGCGGTGGCATTGGCCAGGTGTGAGGCGGCGGAAATGGTTTCCACCAGAAACGGATGGCGCGCCCTCAGCGACGGCTCCTTCATCTCCGCGAAATGGAGAAGCACGAACATCTGTGTGCCGCCCCTGGTCGCCAGGTTCAGCAGCTCCTGGTTTGATTGGCCGCCCGCCGAACGCTCTTTGATGACACGATTCAAGGCGGTTGCAGCCGCATCCAGACGTTGCCCCAGGCCCTTGACGAGGGAGGTCCAGGGATCGGCCGGCAGCAGGAGTTGGTTGACAAAGACGGTCAGCGCAATCGGGTAAACAACCGCCACCCACAACCATAGCTCGTTGCGGACCAGGATTTCGGTATTGGGCGCGACCTCGCCGATTGTCAGCATCAACGCGCTAAAGAAGCCCACCGCGAACCCCAACGGGCCAACGACAAAGGTCCTCGACAAAAACATCGCGCCGAAAATCAGGCACGCCATGACGGGAATCCTCACTTCCGGGTAATCAAACGTCCAATTGTAAAGGAGAAGATTGATGATAGTGGCGACCGTCACGCCGAAAATCATCAGAACACCTGTAAAGAGCGTCAGCACGCGGTTTTCCTTCGTGACAAAAAAACAAAAAAACGCTGAATACGCCAGTTGAGGAACCTGCAACGCCATGGAGATAATGGTCACAATGGCGACTGTGACCACCAACCTTAACGTCATGGCTTTGCGGCCGGGAAAAGGGGACAATTCACGGTGCAGCCAAACCAGCCATGGCGGACGAAACCCTCTCACGTTTGCCGGGGCAAAAAGACTCATTTGATGATGGCGACGGCGGAAGCCCCGATCCGGAATAATTCCGGGTCGGCATTTTCGACTTCAATGCGGACCGGAAACCGCTGCGCAATGTGAACCCAATTCAACTCGCGCGGGACCTGCGGAACTCCGGTGCTGATGTTGATTTCGTCATCCGATTGCACGGCCCAGCCAATGCCTTGCACTTTGCCAGTGAAGTGCCTTCGAGGCGCCGACATCAGATAGACGTCCACGACAGAACCGTTGGTAATATGCCGCAGCTCTCCTTCGCGATAATTGGCGATCACATACCAATGTCGTAAATCCAGCAACGAAAAGATCGGGACACTTTCAGTAGCGTACGCGCCGACGGACAAATTAAGATTGATGACCTTGCCGGGAAACGGGGCGACAATTTTGCAATAAGAGAGGTTGAGTTCGGCCAAATTCAGAGCGGCGCCGGCGCCCGGTCGCTGCGCCTGGAGGGTTGCCAGGGTGCTTAGCGTGGTTTTGGCCTGGTTCAATTGCTGTTCTTCTGTGGCGAGGGAGGCCTGCGCGACTTTCACGGCGGTATCTGCCCGGTCCACATCATCCGCGGTCGCAAACCCTTTGGGCAACAGGGGCTGAATCCGCTTGAGGGTGTCGGAGGCCTGCTTTTCCTGCGCCTTTGCCTGCTCGACACCCGCCTCAGCAGCATTGATCTGGTATTTCAGATTTTCGTCCTGGGCGCGGGCGACGTCGATTTCCTTGTCCAGCGCGACCAGCGCAGACCTGGCCCTGTCCACCTGTTGCTGATAATCGGCGGGATCAATCTCGAAAAGGACGTCACCCTGGTTGACCTCCTGATTATCCTGCACATTCAACTTAATGATTGGCCCGCTGACACGCGGGGCAACTCCAATGACGTTTGCTTCCGCGATTGCATCATCGGTCCGAGGGTGATGCTCAATAATGCCCCAAACAAAAAGCGTCAACACGCACGCCGCCAGAATGAGGACGATGCCAATGATGCGGCCCGCTATTTTGCGCCATTCATTGTCGTGTTTTGCCGGGTTTGTTTCAACAGCGCCGGGAGAAACATTTGAAGTATTCTCGGAAGTTGGGTCAGACATAGACTTAGTTCCTGAAAAAGGAGAGCCAAAGAGTCAGTGTAAAAAAGACCAGCATGGAAATATAGACCAACGGGGCTGGGTGCAGGTGGGTATTGACCTTGAACCCGATTAGAACCTGACGCGTGATTAATGTCAGCGCCAACCCCAGCACGATGCAAATGATCCAGGCGGGAAAATAGGAGCCAAGGATGTCAACGGTGGGCGAATGATCGTCGGCCGAGCAACCGGTCAACGCCAATCCGATCAGCGGGCAAATGAGTTTGAATTTTGGCGATTTCATCGATGACGCGTGGTTTTAGGCGGCGATGGCGGTTTCGCCAGATCTCCAACCTTCAGGTCCAGAGTGGTCTTGGTGGTGTAAACGGCCGAGCGCGCGTCCACCATGGTGGTTTGCGCCGTGGCGAGGTTGCGCTGGGCAACTTCGACATTGACGTAGGTCCCGAGGCCGTTTTTGTAAGATTCCAAAGTGGCATCAAACGCCGTTTGAGCGGCGGAAAGCAACACCTCGGCCGCATCCTGTTTCCGCAAGGCGGTTTTGAAGTCATTGTAAGCTTTCATCACCTCTTCCACAGCCTGGTCGCGACTATCGATCAGATCGCTTTGGGCCGCTTTCAGTTGCGCCTGGGCAATGCGAAGCTTGTCCCGCCGCGCAAAACCGTCAAAAATGGGCAACTCTATCGCCAGGCCGGCGGCATAAACCGGTTTGCTGTTGCCGAAATAAGGCGAGTCGAACGCGCTGATATCCAATTTCGACCAACCCCCGGAGGCATCGAGCGAAAGCTTGGGATAGTATGCCGAGCGAGCCTCGCGCACGGCCGCTTGATTCGCCTTGAGGCCCGCCCATTTGGCGAGCAGGTCCGTCCGTTGGTAAAGCGCGCGATTAATCAAATCATCCAAACTCTCATGGAGATCATTTTCGACGGGCTTCTCGGGAATTGCCGCAACATGAATTTGGGTGGCGGGAAATATTCCCAGCGCGTCCATCAACGCGACCTGGGCGTCATTGAGCGATCCCTGCGCGGCCTCAAGATCGTAATCGGCCTGGGCCATTTCTTGTTTGGCTTGCAGCGCGTCCTGTGTGGTTCCCAGGCCATTATCCAAACGCGCCTTGGCTGAATCGGCGACGATCCGGGCCGCCTGCAATGTGCTTTGCGCGGCTTCAACCTGCTGGCGGGAGGTGTTAAAGAGGTAAAAACTTTCGATGACGGCAAAGACAACTTTTTGATGAGTGGCATTGAAGTTCACATTGGCGCTCATTAACTTTTGCCTCGCTTGCTCGACTGCGGCTTTTCGTCCTCCGAAATCCAAAAGAAGCCAATGCAGCTCGAACCCTACGTTTTCCTCAAAGGCGTCTGCTACAAAGACCGAGGTTAGAGCGGTCAATGTGTGGGCAAAGTCTTCGCTGGCGACGGCGGCCAGATAGGGATAGTAGGCGCTTTTGGTTAACCCAACCGCCTCGGCCTGGGCGCGCGCCTGCTCCCACGCCACCCGCGTCTCGGGATGGCTGCGTTCCGCGATGTCAATCAGCTCCGGCAAATCGTAGGTTTTTTCCGGGTCCGTGGCGACGGCGTTGACATTGTTTCGCCCGATGCGGGACAGCTCTTGCTGATAATCGCCCAACCCTGGCGGGGACCACGGTTTATCCGGCGCCGGCGGCGCGGTGTCCTGGCCGCATAAAGATGGCTGGAGGAGAAGGAACAGGCAACCGGCAGAACAAAACCAGATTCTTGCCGGCCATCGCATCCACCAGAAACTTGTTGTGCTCAACCACATGGATGAGTTCCCATTTTTATTTTTTGCAGCTTTTAAAGAGCCGCGAAGGCATGGCTTTCCGCCAATTTGAACCTGTCCCCGTTTTTAAGAAAGGATGCCGCAGCACCCTTTTCCCCCCTCCCGTTTTCTTGAGGTGGTTTGTTTTATAGCCAACGGCGGTCTGATTTCAAGTCCAACTTGCGGGTTTGGACTTGCGGGTTTGGCTTAGAGGCGGAATATTCTCGTGGCATTTTCGTAAAAGAGCCTGCGCTCGACGGCCTTGCTGGAGGCCAACTGGCGGATGGCCTGAATGGTCTGCGAGCCGGTGCAATTAATGCCATACCCGTAGTGATCGGAACAGTCGCTCCCAAAGACGAGCCGATCCTGGTAACGTTCGATAAAGCCGCGGGCGAAGTCCGGATCGCGTGTCAAAGCGTTGGTGGCGGAACCGGCGGAGAGATCACCTACGAAATTGGGGTATTCGCTCAAATAACGGTCAGTCAGACCGCCGGGGGTCACCTTGCCTTTGGGATAAAGATTCTTAGCGTCGTCTTTGTAGTTTTTGTCGATGTGCGCCCAAAATGTCTGAGCGTGGCCGATGAAAGTGGTCCTGGGATATTTTGCCAGCATCTTGTCAAAGCGCTCATATCCGTAGTTGTAGGACTTAAACTGCCAATGCATGAGGATGGGGACTTTGTAATCGGCGGCCACTTGATAGAGGGTCTGCATTGCCGGGGAATCGCATTCCACGCCGAATTTTTGTTCGCCGATGACTACGGCGCCGCGTTTCAGATACTTCTCAATGACTTCCGGGGCGTCCTCCAGGTCTGGCACCTCATTGGCTCCGAAAAAATACCCGGCACCATGGGCTTTGGCGAACGCGACACACACGTCGTCCCCCGCGCAGGTTGCTTCCAAACCATTGGAAAAGCCGTCATGGGTGGAGGGCCGGTTGCAGGGACTGCCGGCGGGCAGCAGAATTGTCTGCGTTACTCCCATGTTGTGCTGGTGTTGGATGAACTGGGCGTCAGTTCGGCCGGGGCCGATTTGGCGGCCTTGCTTGTCGCGCTTGCCGCCGTAAGAAAGATGCTGGTGAATGTCGATTATCGGTTCGAGGGGTGGTTCGGCGGCCCAGGTCAGGGTGGAACCCGCCGCAGCCATCGCGGCAGCGGTTAAAAAGTTCCGTCGTGTTATCATCGACATGAATTAGTTTGGTGTAATAAAGTCGAAATTGGAAGACTTTTGGCAG
>DATAXU010000254.1:0-15711 GCA_036272955.1 Verrucomicrobiia bacterium | reverse complement strand
CCATGTGGCTGCCCGCACAACCGGCGCCGCCCGCGCCGGCTGCGCCGACAGGTTTAACAACCGGGGCAACTCCTTCCGCCAACGGCGCCCCGATGATCGCGTTCGACAATAAGGAATATAACTTCGGCAAGACCTCGGCTGGCGATCCCGTTAAACATACTTATATCGTGACCAACACTGGCACCGCGCCGCTCGACATTAGCGATGTCCACCCTTCTTGCGGTTGCACGACGGCCGGCGGTTGGACGCGCCACATTGAGCCGGGGCAGTCGGGGGACATTCCCATTCAGTTCAACAGCACGCGTTATTCCGGTCCCGTCACCAAAACAATCATAGTCACTTCCAACGCCAAAAATGAACCGCGCGCGACCTTGGTCTTGCGCGGGACGGTTTGGAAGCCGCTGGAAGTCATCCCGCAAACCGCGGTCATCAACGTGCAGACCGATGCGACGAACAGCGTCTCGACCACCGTGCGAATTGTCGCAAACGGTGATACTCCGATTACCCTGTCCAGCCCGACGAGCAGCAGCAAGGCGTTTACCACGGAATTGAAGACGATTCGGGAGGGGAAGGAATATCAACTGATCATCAACGCGCAGCCTCCTTTTGTAACTGGAAATATACCCGGCTCGATCTCCGTCAAGACGTCCCTGGCGAGCACGCCGGTGCTGACCGTCACGGCCATCGCGGCGGTGCAACAGCCGATTCAGCTTTCCCCGTCGCAAATCACGTTGAATCCTCCGATGAACCGTTGGACAACCAATCGAGTTTTTATTCGCGGAAATGGCAATGCGGCGCTCTCGCTTGAAGACCCGCAATCCAGCGACAGCCGGCTTCAATTGAAAATCGTCCCGCTGGGGATGCACGGGATGTTCAATCTGATGGTGGCTGTGCCGCCGGACTTCGAGATTCCGCCCGGGGCGCGCGTGGAACTCAGCGTCAAGTCGAATCAGCCTCGCTTCCCGTTGATCACAATTCCGGTACGGCAACTGCCGCATCCGCGCTCGATGGGCGGCCAGGCGTTGTTTCGACCGGGGTGGACCAACGGCGCGCCGCCGCCATCCGTACCACCGCATCCCTGACGGTGTGGGTCTGCGATTTTCCAGAGCGGCTAAAGTTTTGCTCGAAGCCGCGGCGGTCGCTTTGGCGGCTGCCGCTTTCGCGTTCGCGGCGAATCAAGTCTCTCCCAAGGGACTGGCATTGGGCCGGAATTACTTTCCGGGCGGGACGAACAAAGCGGTTGCGCCGTTGAAAATTCCAACACCCGCCACGAACCAGGAGGTGGAGTTGCCGGACCCGGACCAGCGTTTGAAGGACAAGGGTCTCCAGCCGATCAGTCGCGGAAAAGTCCTGGGATTTTTTCGTGATCCGCGATTCCAGGAAGGGCTGATCGTTTTTGTCGATGCCCGCAATAAGGACGAGTATAATGACGGCCATATTCCCGGGGCGTATCAATTGGACCCGTACCACCCGGAGCAACAAATTGCGGGCGTGCTGACCGCTTGCCAGGCCGCCGACGTGGTGGTGGTTTATTGCACGGGGGGCGATTGCGAAGATGCGGATTCGACGGCGATTCTTTTGCGCGACGCCGGGATTCCCAACGCGAAATTGTTTGTGTACGGCGGCGGTTATACCGATTGGACGGACAATCATTTGGCGGTTCAAGAAGGGGCACAACGAAATAAATGAACGGGATGGATGCCAATCGGAAGAATCGAATCCTGGACCTTGCGGGGATTTGCGCGCGGTGGCTGCTGGGAATTTTGTTCGTCTATACCGGGGCGCAAAAAATCTGGGACCCGGTGACGTTTCTCAAATTGGTGCGTCAATACGATTTGGTGCAGACTCCGTTTCTGTTGAATTCAATCGCGGCGACGCTGCCGTGGTTCGAGGCGTTTTGCGGGGCGCTGCTGATTTTGGGAGTGGCGGTGCGCGGAACGGCGCTGACGGTTTTTTGCGTGCTGGTCCCATTTACCGCGGTGGTGTGGCATCGCGCGCTGGTTTTGCAGGCGGCCAAATTGATTCCGTTTTGCGCGGTGAAATTTGATTGCGGGTGCGGGACGGGGGAGGTTTTCATCTGCACAAAATTGCTGGAGAATTGCCTGCTGATTTTGCTTTCATGCTGGGTGATCTCGGGATGGGGACGCGGGTGCGCGTTGCGCTATTCGTTGACGGAGTGAGCAAAATATTACGACAAGCTTGTATGCTGTTCGAGGTTGATTTCAACGCGGCCACGGCTGTCTATCGGCAGTTGATGGAGCAGGTCCAACGCGGCGCGGCGTCGGGCGCTCTCAAGCCGCGCGACCCGCTGCCGGGCATTCGGCCGCTGGCGCGGCAGTTGCGGTTGAATCGCAACACCGTGGCCAAGGCTTATGGCGAATTGGAAAATTTGGGGGTCATCAAAATGATTCCCGGGAAGGGGTGCTTCATGGAGCCGGTCGAAACATTGTTGACACCGAAAGTCCGGCGCGAAGTGCTGGTCGCCAAAATCGACGCGGCGCTCGTTGTGGCGGTCCAGTTGGAAATTGAATCGTCGGAGTTTTCGGAACTGGTGAGCGAACGGATGGAGCTTTTAAGTGATAAATTCGAGGAAATTCGTCCAAAAACGGAGACGAAACGGAAAATGCCGGACAAAAACAAGCCCGAAGCCCCCGCGCCGGCCCGTTTTGAGTCAGCTCCGTGGTCTCCCGCAACGGATTGATGGTCAGAATGTTGCGCCTTTGCGCGACGCGTTGGAGGCACCGCTGCATTGGCTTTGGCCGATGCGGGGGTTGCCGGCGTAGTTAAGGTCTGAGGCACCGGAAAGGTCGTAATCCATTTGTTCCCTGGCATTTACGTCGGCGTTGGAGGCGCCGCTCAGGTCCACGTCGGTCTTGCTGGCCATCAGTTTGGAGCAGTTCAAACGGCTTGCGCCGCTTCCCTTGAGCGTTAACGATAAAATTTCCCCGGAAAGCGTGACTTCGCTCGCACCGGAGCAGTCGAGGTAGCCGCGTTGGGCGTGAATGTCGCCGTCGATGCGGCTGGCACCGGAGGCCCGGACCTCGAAGTTGTCCATTTTGAAGGAACCCAGATCAAAGTGTGTGGCGCCACTTGCGGAAATGTCTGTCAAGGAAGGCATTGTGATGTTGGCCACGAGTTTGGTTGGAGAGATATTGACGGCGCTCCTGGTTCCGAGGCGGAGCCACTTGCCGTCTTGCGTGACGGACAGGTCCTCAATCAGGTTGCTGTCGGTGGTGACCGTGACGGCAAATTTTTCGCCGGGTTGGATGTAGACGTCGAACGAAGACCCGGCTTCAACGCATTCAAACCCGGCCAGAGGGTAATTCGTCGTCGTGATCTGCCCTGATCCTGCGATGCGGTTGAAATTGAATGGGTTGCATCCGGTGATCGCGACGGCCGAGATGATCCCGAGGGAAAAAACAGCACGCTTCATATGATTGATAGACCCGCCGGGGGCGGAGAATGTTTCAGGAGAATGGAATTTCCCGAAGCTAGGGCGAGATGGCGCGGTAGAAGAGGTTGTGGGCGGCGCTGAAGGTGTTGGTCAGCGTTACTGTGCCGGTGGCGGGGATTGTGTTCGTCGAAATAGGCAGCCATGTGATGAGGTTGCTCGAGGATTGGGTTGTGTATTTGGCGCCGATGGTGCCGCTGAGAGTGAATTGGAATTTTCCGCCGGTGACGATCGCGGCGCTTAATTGCGCGGCGCCGGGCGCTGAACTCGTCACGACGCGGGTGTATCCTATGGCGTCCAAACCTCGAAGTTCAACGCCTAGAACGGGGTTCTCGCCATTCAGCAGAAAGGCGTCCTGAATCTGCGGAATGACGCCGGTGTCACCACCGCTGTACCAATCCCCAAAATCGCCGGTGTCGTCCTGGTTGAATTGGACCAGGTCAGTGGTGCCGTCGAAGGAGAAGTAAGCGGTTGCGTCGAGGTCGGTGGTCAGGCTGCGGTCGCCGCTGGCGTCGTAGCGGAAAAGGTCCTGGGGTTGGACAGGGGCGTTTGGAGGAGGGATGCCGTTGGTCTGGCCGTTTAGAAGCGAGCCGAATCCGAGGGCTTCATCCATTTCGTGGGAGACGGCCGCGAACAGGGAGAATTTACTGGGGTCGGTCACCGCGGAGGTGAGATTCATGACGGAGGTATTCAAATAGACGGTGGCATCGTTGCCGCCGGTCGCGCTTCTTAGACCCAAGGCGCGGGCGAGCGGGAGTTTCAGTGTTACCTGGGAGTTGCCATTGACGGGGTTGGCCGTGCCGGTCGGCAAATGCGCCAGGGCGGTGGCGTCATCGGTGGTGGTGGCGTGGGTCACCAGGGCAGCGCGATAACTCGAATAGCTGAAATTGGCTGTCTCCGCGCTGTTTTCGCCCAGCCCGTTGGCCATTTCAGCGAAGGTAAAGTTGGCGGTGACGGAATCGGAAAAGTCGCTGCGATAGACGGAAATGGCGGCTTTGATGGTGGCTTCAATGGTTGCGGCCTGGGGGTCGGAGGTGATTGTGCTGTTAAAGGTGGGAGTGATTGTCAGGCCGGCGGGGGTTGCCTGGGTGGTGAATTGCTGGACGGCGCTCCAGGTGCCGTCGTCGCTGCCGGGATTGGCGTGGACTTCCCAAAAGTAGGTGGTGCTGGGGCTGAGAGTGACCGTTGGGGAATAATTGGTTATTGGCGAAACGGCATTGAGCACGATGCTCGATCCGCCATTGGTGGCGGTCGGACTGGACGGGAGGTCGCTTGAGACTGTTGCCACGAGGACGCGGTAGGCGGTGGCATTGTTGACCTGGGACCACGAAAAAAACGGGACGGCGGGTTGTCCGGTGGCGCCGTTGGCCGGAGTTTCGGGAGTGGGGGCGGCCAGAGTCACGGCGGCGACGGTGATGGTCTTGGTATAGGAATTGTCCGCCTCGCCGCCGACCTCGGCGATGACTTCGACGGTGTGAGAGCCGACGGTGAGGGAACCGATACTGTTGCCGGTTAGGTATTCGTATTCATTGACTGGAAGGCCGGAAAGCGTCCATGTTCCGGCGGCACCACCATCTACATAAACATTGACCGGGAAATTGGTGGTTACGGCGGCAGTACCGCTGTTGATAACGCACCAATCCATGTAAAGAGAATTGGTTGTGTAGAATGTGGAGGTCTCAGTGGTGCTGCCATTGGTGGTGGTGACGACGATTTTGTCGGACCATCCGGAAGGCTGGTAGGGAGTGACGTTGGGTTGCGCCATGGAATTGGCGGCGGAAAGAATCATGGCGGCTGAGAGCGCGATAAGGAAGAAGGATTGAGTGAGACGCATGATGGAGGCGGATTATGGATATGCGCGCGATTTAGGCGAGCTTTTTGTTATTACGGTTGGGGCTGTTTTGGAAAAAGATTATTCCGCGCGTAACATCCGACCGGCATCTACCATATCCTGTTGGATTTGGAGCCGCTGCATCCGTATGTCCGCAGGTTCCCCCGATATCGATTGTCCCAAAACAAATGTAGCGGCCCTCACCGGGCCTGACGCCTGCTCATCTCCGAAGTGTTGTGTGAGGCAGGCGATGGCATCGGGACATGCAGGATTGTATTGGCTGTAGGTTTCGTATTTCATGGCCGGCAGAATCCTTCCCAATTGCGCAAGGCGGCAGCTTGATCCGGACCGCGGAGTCCGGTGTTTTGCAGATCAAGGTAAATTTGAGCGTCTGTGGTAAGCGGTAAACCCAGAATGCTTTGCGTTTCCAGAAAAACGCTTTCGTCCGTGGGAACGTAAAGACAGAGTTTGCCGGCGCCGTTGACGGGGCGTAGGCCGAATTGTTCCAAAGTGCCGGCTTCCGGCATTCGGGCAACATAGGCGCTGGTCACCACGGGTTCGGTGTAGGGATGCCGAAGCCAGCCGGCAAGCCACTGAGTAAAGGCGATGGGCACGGATTGTATCTTGGCCCAGGATTCAAGTTTGCGGGCGATGTCCAGCGGACTGGCGTCAAAAGCGGTGTAGCGGGTGAGGGTGGTGCGCCGGCTGAAATCATCGGCTTTCACCCAAGCGTCAATAAGTCCCAGCGGATCGAGGAGACGAAATTTGCGCGCGCCTGGTTTTTCGAGGAACCCCTGGCTGACGAGGTGTTGGACAATGCGCGACACCAGGCCGGAACTTGCCTTGGCGCGCGATACCAGTTCGCTTTGAACCCAGATTCGGTCCCGGTCAGTGAGGAGGCTGCGGATGATGCTGGCGCTCTTTCCAACAAAAACATTGCGGGGCTCCAGCTCGAATCGGAAGTTCCGGCCGTCCAGTGGTTGGCGATCCACCAGCAAGCCTTCGGCGCGAAGATATGCGCGGCCATTGAGGTCAATGACCGCAAGTTTGGTTTGGCGGCAGAATTCCAATATTCTCTCGCTTAATTCGGGAACGACCACGAGCTCCGGGGTAGGTTTGTGTGGCCATCTTATCAGACTCCGTTGCAATTCGGGAATGCTTGGTTTTAACAGGTAAATCGGTTTGAACTGGAACGTTCTTGCATCCAGATTTAACTCGACGGCGGAGGGACGGGCCCGATTAAGCTCCCCCGGCGGAAGGCGCCAATGCAATTCTGTCTCCTCTTCAATCAGTTGCCGGAAATGATGGACAAGCTCGCTTTCGGTGCGAACGACGGATTTTCTACTGGATTCCGGTATTTTCACTACTCAGTAAAAATTGGATGTTTTGGTAAGAAATCAAGGATTTCTTATCAGGATACCTATTTCTTACTAAACAGTAAGAAGGTTCGTTTCCAGTAAGAATAGTTGATTCCGCTGTGGGTGTGTCACGGGGAGTTTGTGGGACTGGCGAGGGCTTTTTCGAGTTGGGGGAGGAGGGCGGCGAAGACGTTTTCGGCCAGTTGCTGGCGTCCTTCCTGGGTGAAGTGGACGACGTCAACGAACTTGCGGTGGTCGCCGTCGAGGTTGGGGTGGGTGTCGATGAAAGTTACGCCGGGGGTTGCTTCCGCGAGACGTTGGACGATCTCGGTATGTATGGCGTTGACCCGGGAGCGGACATAGAGCAGGCCGGAGCCGAAGTTGTTGTAGAAATCAACCAGCTTCTGGTCGCTGCCCTCATGGTAGGCCATGCAAAAGTTCGCTAGAGCGAGATGAATGTGATTGGTTTGGGCGAAGGCGATTAGTTGGCGATAGCAGTCGGCGTAGGGCGTTTGCAGCGGCGGACGGGGAGGGTGCTCGGGGCCGGATTTTTGAAACTGACGCACAAAGTCCGCCAGACTGATTCGATATTCAAGCGCCGCCGCCAAACGAAGCGGTCGCTCGGGATAAGGCGGCGGAGGCGGACCCCATACGGGAGGCAACGTATCGTCAATCAGGGCAAAACCGTTGTAGCCGTGATAGGAGATGAGCAAATCGGGGTGCAGCGGCAAAATATCGGAGCGCAAACGCTTGAGATTGGATTCTATGCTCCACCCGGGTACGCCGGCGTTGATGACCTCGACGGGGCGCGACGGCTTGAGGCGGTCATGGATCATTTGCTCGAGGAGTTCGGGCCAGGTTTTGTCGTTCTTGCGGATTGTCATTCCAAAGACGGTTGATTCACCGAGGCAGACGATTCGATAGACGTTGCCCTTGGGGTCCACGATTTCGGGTCCTCGAAAGCCGCGGCTGTTGATCCCAATGGAGGAGTCGAAAAATGTGCCGTGACCGCCTGGGTGCAATCGGTACGGCGGCTGGTTGCCGGGCCAGGTTTCGTAGCAGCCGGGGGCGAGGCAGTTATCAAGCTCTATCTGGAAGGCGCTCCACCAAGCGGTGAAGGCGTCGGGATTGCCGTGCGCATCGTCATAGGAGTAGAAAAGGTGGGCGTTTTCGGCGTTTATGGTGGCTCGGCGGCCGGAGGGAAGCAGGACCGTCGGCGGAGTCGCGCGTTCGTGAAACTCAGTCGGCCTTGGCAAATGAGGGCGGGCGATGATATCGGCAATTGGCAGTGCGATCAGCAATAGGATCGGTGTATTAATCGCTTGAACGGCGAGAAAAGGATAGTGAAAGCGGCGCTTGGAAAGAAACAGGGTCAAAAGGAGCAGGGACCAAACGCCCCAAAATAGATATGGGCGGTTTTGGAAGTAGGCGAGGGTTATCCAGACTGCCTCGGCAAGGACCAGCCAGGCGCAAGACAGGGCTTTCCATTTGGAATTGCCGCGAGGATCGGCGGGGGTGAAATTGGCAAGCCAAATGGCGAGGGAAATCACTCCGGGCGTGGCGAGCAATGGGATGTTACGGACGTCTGGAAACAGCGCGGAATAGGCAAAGAAGGGAAACAGATTGATTGCGATAGCCGCGCTATTCAACCAGGCTGGGATGGCGGCCATGGCTGACCAATTCCGGCGCCCCCTTGATACGACCCCCAGCCCAACGCAGACGCTTAGTCCAGCCAGCGCCAGGATTGCGGCGAGGGGAAGTCTTCTAAAGGCAATGAGGAAAATTGACCATGCGGTTAGAAGCGCCAGACCCGCGTTCTGGAATCGATTACTAATATACTGCGCTGGCCGATTGATGTCCGAAAGGGTGACGGGGTTGAAAGAAACTTGCAAGAAACGACGGATGTGGAGCCGGTTATATCCATCGAGTGGGAACTGTTCTTGATTTCACAGGGGTTTTTGCATTCCACGACCGATGTCGCGTGTTTAGTTCGAGGGAGTGCGCAGGGTCATTTGCAGGGGGGCGATTTCGGGGAGGTCCTTTGAGGCGTCGGCGGCTGCCAGCTTCATCAGTTTTTCGCCGCTGGGACGGACCATTCGCTCGTAACTGCCAAGGGCATCGTTATACGCGCTAGTGGCTTTTTCCAGGCCGGCACGGATTTTCTCGAAGTGCTCGGTGAATTTAATGACGCGGTTGTAGAGGTCCTGGGCCGTGACGGCGATTTCCCGCGCGTTTTCTGTCTGGGCGTGTTGCTGCCAGCTCACGCTGACGGCGCGCAGAAGCGCGATCAGGGACGCCGGA
The DNA here is from genome assembly GCA_036272955.1 of Verrucomicrobiia bacterium. Taxonomy (GTDB): domain Bacteria; phylum Verrucomicrobiota; class Verrucomicrobiia; order Limisphaerales; family Palsa-1400; genus DATAUD01. The sequence continues at coordinate 6,770 of DATAXU010000254.1, read as the reverse complement.
GTGGCGAGCATGATCTGACGCTGGGCGGCCCAGAGGATCAATTCGCGGTCGGCTTCCAGGGCGGCGCTGAAGAGGGATTCGGCGGGGAGGAAAAGAACGACGTAATCCAGCGCGGCGGGGAATTGCGAGGGGTAATCCTTTTTCGCAAGGTCGCGGATGGTGTCCTTGAGTTTGGCGGCGTGCATTGCCAGCGCCTGCGCCCGCGCGGCGGGGTCGGCGGAGTCGATGGCGGTCAGGAAATCGAGGTCGGGGACTTTTGCGTCAACTATAATCAATCGGTTGCCGGGGAGGCGGACGATGAGGTCGGGTTTTTTGTCGTCGGCCTGGGCTTGTTCGCTGAAATCACAGTGGGGGCTCATGCCGGCGGCTTCGATGACGCGGCGCAATGTTTCCTCGCCCCATCGGCCACGCGCCTGGTTGGAGCTGAGGACCTTTCGGAGTTGGAATGTTTCGGTGGAGAGGACGTGGCTGTGTTGGGCCAGGCCTTCGAGTTGTTTTTTGACTTCGCCGAGGATGGATGCCTGGGTGGTTTCGCTTTGCTGGAGGCGGCGCTGATAGCTTTCCAATTGGTCCTTCAAGGGCTGGACGAGGGTGGCGATGGCTTCGTGGCGTTTTGAAAGATCGCCTTTGGCGGTTTCCTGAAATTTGGCGAAGGTTTCGTTGGCCAATTGGAGGAATTGCGGGGCGCTTTGGCGCAAGGCATCGGCACTGAGGGCTTTGAAGGTTTCGCGAAGGTCGGCGAGAGCCTTTTCCTGAGCCTCACGGGCGGCGCGGAGATTTTCGGTGTGGGTGGCGCGGGTTTCGCTCAACATGCGGATGGCGGCCTCGCGATTGGCCTCGGCTGCGGCAAGGGAGGCGGTGGCGTCGGTGATTTTTGCGCGACTGCCTTCCAAATCCTGCTCGCGTTGTCGCAATTGCTGGCGCAATTCCTCTTCGAGGCGGGCGTCGGGTTGGGGGGCGCGATTGCGATGGAAAAGCCAGGCGCCGAGCCATCCCAAAAGTCCGCCGATGACGAATGCGGCCGCGATGGGAACGATTTCAGGCACAATCAATAATGGGCGATGGCCTCGATTTCCACCTGGGCACCCCGGGGCAACGCGGCGACCTGGACGGTGGTGCGAGCGGGATGGTTTTTGGTGAAGAATTTGCCGTAGGTTTCGTTCATGAGGGCGAAGTCGGCGAGGTTGGTCATGAAAACGGTTGTCTTGACGACATTTTCCGCGGTGAGGCCCTGGTCCTGAAGGATGAGATTGAGGTTTTCCAGAGTGCGCTGAGTTTGGGCGCGGATGTCGTCGGCGAGCAATTGGCCAGTTTCAGGAATCACCGGGACCTGGCCGGCGCAAAATAACAGATCGCCTATCCGGACGCCGGGACTGTAAGGGGCGTTGGTGGCGGCGGAGGCACTTGGCTTGACGATGCTTTTGGTCATAAGTTGCGCGAGTTTAAAGTTTGAGGAATGAGGTTTAAAGGATTTAATTTGCGAAGCCATGACGAATGCCTTTTTCCGAACGAAAGCCGGGACGCTGATTGTAGGGGGGATTCCGCGCGTTGTTGGGACGCTGTCAAACCTTCATTATCGCGGGGCGATGGCGTGCGATGTTGTGGAGGTTCGGCTGGATCGGATTTCGCGGCCGGGCGACTGGCTTGCGCGTTGCAAGGCGATACAATTATCCTCCGGCAAGCCGGTTCTTTTGACTGCGAGGTTGCGGGCCGAAGGCGGGTTTTGGGGCAATGACGACGAGCGGCGGCGGGTCGTTTACATGGATGCCTTGCGGGAATTGGCGGCGGTGGACGTGGAATTGGGCAGCGCGATTTGCGGGGGCGTTGCGGCGGAAGCGGAGCGATTGCATAAGGGGTGCGTCGTTTCGTATCACAATTTTCGCGAGACACCGGCGTTGAAGGAACTTTGCGGGCTGGTGGAGAAAGCGCACGGGATTGGATCCATCGCGAAGATTTCGACGATGGTAAAACGCCGGGAGGACGTGGCGGTTTTGCGGGCGTTGCTGGGGCGAGCGTGGGCAAAGCCGCTGTGCGTGATTGGAATGGGCGAGGCGTGGGCGAAGACGCGGGTGGAATTTGCCCGGCTCGGATCTTGTCTGACTTACGGTTACCTGGATAGTTGCGCCGCGCCGGGACAGTGGGCGGCCGCGGAATTGAAACGGCAATTGCAGGGGGATGATTTGGTGCTACGTTTTTAGCATGGGTAATCTGGCACAGAAAGAATGCGTTCCCTGCAAAGGCGGGACTCCGGCGCTCAAGGGCGATCAACTGAGGCGGCTTGCGCAGGAAGTGGGCGAGGCGTGGAAGGTGATCGGCGAACATCATTTGGAGCGGGAATATAAATTCGCGAATTTCCGCGAGGCGCTGGATTTTACGAATCGGGTGGGGGAACTGGCGGAGCAGCAGAATCATCATCCCGACATCTACCTTGCGTGGGGCAAAGTGAAGTTGACGCTCTGGACGCACAAAATCGACGGGTTGACGGAGGGCGATTTTGTTTTTGCGGCGAAGGTGAATCAGCTTTGACCGGCTGGAAGCCCTTCCAGAAGTCATTGCCAAAACGACCGGGTTGATTCAGAAATAACCCGTGAGCGAACCAACTCTTCTTCGCCTGGGCATCCTTGGCTCCGGGAAAGGTTCCAATTGCGCGGCCATCGCCGATGCCTGCGCGGATGGAACCATTCCGGGGCGTGTGGCCATCGTCATCAGCGACGTGGAGAATGCAGGCATCCTGGACCGGGCGCGCGAACGGGGATTGGAGTGGCGGCACATTCCGCCGGGGAAATTTCGCACCAAATTGGATGAAGCGGCGGAGGCGGCGTTTATTGAGGCGTTGCGGAGGGCGGAGGTGGATTTGGTGGTGCTGGCGGGTTTTATGCGGATTCTTAAAGGCGAATTTCTCCGAACCTTCGCAAATAAAGTCGTCAATATTCATCCGGCGTTGCTGCCGTCGTTTCCCGGCTTGGAGGCGTGGAAGCAGGCGCTGGAATACGGCGTCAAAGTCACGGGAGCGACGGTCCATTTTGTCGATCAGGGGATTGATACCGGACCGATTATCGCGCAGGAAACGGTGGTGGTGCTGCCGGGGGACACGGCGGGAACGTTGCACGCGCGCATCCAGGGAGTGGAGCGCAAGCTGTATCCGGCGGCGATCGCGGCGTTGGCGCGGGGGGAAATTCGGGTGGGGGGGCGGGCGAGTCGTCCCGGGGGGATTGTATGAAAGCGAAAAAGAAAAAGTTGGCTTTGCCGCGGCGTCAGTGGAAAATCTCCCCGGTCACGCGGGTCAAACAATCCGCTAAAAGTTATTCACGGAGAAGGGCAAAGAGGGATTCAGGACGGTATGACGAATAAAGAAATACTCAAATTGGGGCTGCCCAAAGGCAGTTTGCAGGATGCGGCCATCGCCAAAATGGCCAAGGCCGGATTTCACATCACGGTCAGCAGCCGTTCGTATGCGCCTTATGTCGATGACGAGCAGTTGATGATCCGGCTGATTCGCGCGCAGGAAATCAGCCGGTACGTCGAACATGGGTATTTGGATTGCGGCATTACGGGGCATGATTGGATTGTGGAAAACGGGTCCAAAGTGCATGAGGTGGGGGAATTTCAATTCAGCAAAGCCACCAGCAATCCGGCGCGATGGGTGCTGGCGGTGCCGGAGGATTCGGGCATCAAGACGCCGAAGGACTTGAAGGGCAAACGCATTGCGACGGAGGTGGTGAACATCACGAAGCGCTACCTGCGCAAACATGGCGTGAAGGCGGAGGTGGAATTTTCGTGGGGGGCGACGGAGGTGAAGGCGCATGAATTGGTGGACGCGATTGTGGAAATCACGGAGACGGGGTCGTCGTTGCGCGCGAATAAATTGCGGATTGTGGATACGCTGCTGGTGTCCACGCCGAGGCTGATAGCGAATCACGAAGCGTGGAAGGACCCGTGGAAGCGGAGGAAAATCGAGACGCTTGCGCTGCTGTTGCGGGGGGCGCTGGACGCGGAATCCAAGGTGGGGCTGAAAATGAACCTGCAACAGAAGAACCTGGATGCTTTGCTCAAAAATCTGCCGTCATTGCGGAATCCGACGATTTCGGGATTGAGTCAACCGGGGTGGGTTGCTGTCGAAACGATCATCGACGAGAAGGTGGTCCGGGAATTGATACCGCAACTCAAAGCCGCGGGTGCAGAAGGAATTATTGAATATCCGCTGAACAAAGTGGTATATTGAGGCCGCGTACTGATTGAACATACATTATGGGATCACTAAAAAAACGTCGCAAAAGCAAAATTAATAAACATAAACGGCGCAAAAAGCTGCGCGCCAATCGCCACAAGAAACGCACCTGGCAGAAATAGCCGGTGGTGGGAAATGGGAATTCCGGGGCGCGAGGCATCCCGCTCCAGTTATTTGGGGCGGAGGCGGGGTTTTTAGCCGATCCACGCAATGAAGGCATTCCATTCCATTTTAATTGCCGTACTGGGCGGCGTCCTGATTTCCGGCTGCACGACCACTGTCAAACGGCCCGTCGCGACGACCGCGGCGCCCGACGCGGACAGTCAAGACGAGAACCGGGTCGCGGATGAGGCGGCGGATCCGGTCCCCGTGCAATTGGCCAAGGGGAACCCGGAGGCGTATGCGCGTTATGCGGCGGGCGTTTCGTACGAAAAGAACAGCGAGGAGGGGCAGGCCTTTTCTGAATACGACGACGCGGCGCTGGCGGATCCGGCCAATGAGGAACTGGTGATCGAGGTCGCACGGCACAATCTCAGGGACAAGGAGATTGGCAAAGCTCTGGCGCTGCTCGATAAATCCGCGAAGCGGCCGGACGCCTCGGCGGGGTTGCTGAGCTGGCTTGCGCGGGCGCAACTCCAGGCGGGCCACACCAACCAGGCGCTGGCGGCGAGCAAGCTGGCGATTCAACGGCAGCCGGGCGAATTGGATGGCTACGAGAGCCAAGTCGAAGTGTATTTCCACTCCGGGCAGTTTTCGGAGGCGGTAAAAACGCTCAATCGCGCCGCGCGGGACGTGAAGTCGGATCCGGCGACGCTGGCGGCGCTTGCGGACCTGTACGCCATTTACATCCGGAGCCAGCCGAAGGACGCGGACGCCAAGGCGCGGGCCATCGCTGTTTTGGACCGGGCGGCGGCGGTTAAATTTGCGTCGGATGATTTATGGCAGAGGCTGGCCGATACTTACAGCCGGCTGGACCAGCCGAAGAAGGCCGCGGAAATTTACAACCGGATCCTCGCGGAATACCCGGAAGGCTCGACGATGGTGGATTCGCTGCACGAGAAACTGGCGGGAATTTATTTTCAGTCCGAGGACAAAACCAATGCGATGAAACAATTGCAGGCGATCGTGCGCGATAATCCCACGCGCTATCCGCGCGCCTGGTTTTTCCTAGGCGAACTGGCGTATGAAGGCAACAAGCCGACCGAAGCAATCGATGACTTCGAGAACGCGCTGCACTGGGACCCGACGATCGAGCAGGCGTACTACGACCTTGCGCTGGCGCAGTTGGACCTGCACCGGACGGACGAGGCGTTTCGGACGCTGGACCAGGCGCGCGCGCAATTTTCGAAGACGTTCGCGTGCGAGTTTTACACGGGCGTGGTGTTTTCGCACGTCAAGAATTATTCCGAGGCCATCCGCCATTTCAAGGAGGCCGAAGTCATCGGATTGGCGACGGCGCCGTCATTGCTTGACCAGCGGTTTTATTTTCAATTTGGCGCGGCGTGCGAACGCGACAAACAATACAAGTCCGCCGAGGAATATTTGCAAAAGTGCATTGACGACCAGCCGGATTTTGCGGAGGCGCTCAATTACCTGGGATTCATGTTCGCCGATCTGGGGCAGCAACTCCCGCGCGCCCGGACGTTGATCGAAAAAGCCGTGAAGCTCGACCCGAAAAACGGGGCGTACCTGGACAGCCTGGGCTGGGTTTTTTACAAGCTCAACGAGCCGCAGCAGGCGTTGCCGTGGCTGCTCAAGGCCGAGCAGTACAATCCCGATCCGGACCCGACAATTTTAGACCATATCGGCGACGTGTATCAGGCGTTGCACCAGACCGACAAGGCGCTTGCCGCGTGGAAAAAATCGCTTTCCCTCGAATCCAACGACGACGTCAAATATAAGATCGATCTTTATTCCGGCGGGAGTTGACCAGCGTAAAAACTGGCCCGTTCCGTGCTGAGGTAATGCCATGAAACTGTTTGTTCATGTCTTGGCTTTGGCGGCTGGTTCGATCCTTTGTTTCGCTTCGCCAAATTCCATTGCCGCCGTCATCTATGTCGGCCCGACCGATAATTACAGCAAAATCGAGGGGGCGAATCCGGGGGACGAGGTCATCATTGCGCCGGGAACTTACGCTTTTCGCGTCTATTTGACGAAGCAGGCGGGAACCACGAACCCCATCTACATCCATGCGCAGGACCCCGCGAACCCGCCCGTGTGGGATTTTGGGACAAACCTGGTGGATAACGCCCCCGGCGATTACACCGGCGGCGACACGGCGCGTGGCGGATGGCAATTCAGCGGCGCGCAAAACTACACGGTTTCCGGAATCGTTTTTCGGCATTGCCGGAACAAAGCCGTGGATTGCGCCGGCATTCGATATTACGAAACGACGACGAACTGAGGTGCTCCCCATTGTCTAGACAATTTTTTAGGTGACGTTAGATGGTGAAATTCTTGGTGAAGGTGGGGCGTTATTAGCAAATTAAATGAGCAGGGGGGCGAGCTGCGAGCCTTAGCTCGCGCCCCCCTGCGGCCCCAT
>DATAXU010000253.1:0-18393 GCA_036272955.1 Verrucomicrobiia bacterium | reverse complement strand
GGTCACGTCCTGAAATAGATTGGTACTTTGAAATGGAAGAATCAAAGTATCTATGAAAGTTATTCGTTACAGTAAAAGTTTCAAATTGCAGGTGGTGCGGGAAGTGGAGGATGGTAAATTGTGTGCTGAAGCGGCCAAACGCAAATACGATATTGGCGGCAACTGGACGGTGATGAAGTGGGTTCGGCGGTACGGGAGCGGAAGGATTGGAAAGATAATACGCGTGGAAAAAGCCCATGAAGTGGATGAAGCCAGTCGGTTGCGACAAGAGTTGCGCCGGGTCAAGGAAGCGCTGGCCGATACGCATGTGGAGTTGGCGCTGGAGCGGGCCTTCCTGGAAGTGGCCTGCGAGCAACTGAACCAGCCGGTGGAGGCCTTTAAAAAAAAGCAAGCTGGCAGGCGGCGCACCAAGCGATGAAAGCCTGCCCTGCCCTGAAGGTGGTTCGAGTCTGCGCGCAGGCGCGGATGACGCCGCAAAATTATTATGCGCGTCGACGCGTTTGGAGTCGGCAAGCGGTGGAGGTGGACTTGATGCTGGAATTGGTGCGGGCTCAGAGAAAATATCAACCACGGCTTGGGGTGAGAAAAATCTATTATTTGATCAAGGGCGAGTTGACGAGGGCGGGCGTGAAAATGGGGCGGGACCGGCTCTTTGAAGAACTGGGCAAGGCGGGGTTGCTGGTGGAGAGAAAACCGTCGGCCTGGCCGAAAACAACGCACGTTGACGCGAGTTTGCCGGTGTTCAAAAATCTGATCAAACGCCGTCGGCTGACGGGCCGCAACCAGGTCTGGGTGTCGGACATTACGTATATCCGGACCCAGCAAGGGTTCATGTATTTGGCGCTGATTACGGACAAATGGTCGCGCAAAATCGTGGGTTTTCATTTAGGGGAGACGCTGGAAACGGGGGAGAGTTTACGCGCCCTGGCCCTAGCCCTCAAAGGACTCAAGCCAAGGGAAAAGCCGATCCACCACTCGGATCGTGGATGCCAATATGCGTCGCATGAGTATGTCAACATCGTGGAAAAGGCGGGCCTGAAAATGAGCATGACGGAGAAGAATCACAGCGCGGAGAACGCGGTGGCCGAACGGGTCAATGGAATCCTGAAACAAGAATATTGGTTGGACGCCAATTTTGAAACCAAGCCCGAGGCCAAGCAAGCCACCGCGCAAGGAGTCAATTTGTACAACAACCGGCGGCCACACACGGCGCTCGGATACAAAACACCGGAGGTGATGCATGGCCAGTGCGCTTGAGAAAATTCTGTTCTGCCCCAGTGCTCCGTTCCGGTTCGCTACGCTCACCTCCACGGAGCACTGGGGCAGAACAGGGTCAACGAGAACCACATGACAAAACAAAAAGTACCAAATTTATTTCAGGACTTGACCGGTGAAATTAGGGTTCAAAGGATTCAGCGTGTCGGCTTATGAATTTGATAAAATTCCCGGATAGTTGCTGCGTTGATTGATTGCAAATTTCAGCCCGTGAAAGGATTGGGAAAAGGGCGCTTTCGAGAGAATTTCTTGCCGGGATTCTCATTTCCTTGAGGCTGTCATTCAACAAACGGTTTTGTCCCCGAAAAAGAGGGTTGAGCGAGTCCGCAACGTATGCGTCCAGCTTTTGAATTCGTCCTCTAATCAGTGAGTTCCACTGTTCGAGTGCCTGTTGTAATTCTTCCGACGCTTGATGGTTTGCCTGGGAAATCTCTTTATTGAGATGAGGACGCCGGGCCGACGCTAGAAGAATTGACTTGGTTGCAGTCTCGGCTATCGACTGCGTTTGGGCGTTGGACATTGGGCGTTTTCCCGCCTCTGCGATGTCCGCGTGCGCGTTTTTCTCGCGGGTTTCCAAGTCTTCTAACTCGGTTTCCAGGGCATTGAGATCAACAACCGCGTGCATCAGAGTTCGCACGATTGGTTCAACGTCAATATTGCCGCCCACTATCTTTTGCAGCGCTTGCGTCGGGGGTTCGAGAATGATTGTTAACTCTGCAATGGTTTTTAAATCGACCGGGGTGGCCATACGCGTTCAATGGTGGCTAAGATATTGTTTCGGGCTTGCGTCGGCAAATTCTCGACGGGCGAGGGAAGATTTTCTCTTTAAAGTGCCTGTTTATAGCGGATTGAACCCTCCACGACTTAGTATTCTCCGCGATGACGTTGCCGAGATGCCTGGCATCACAGCCAATAAGCGCCGCGAGGGCGCAGGTGCTTACGCCGCGCTCAACCATTCTGGCTCGCAGTTTACGAATCACAGGACTCCGATTTTCAGACGCTGTCCTTGTCATCGGGTCACACGATAATACAACTGTTGTATGTGTCAACATCGGAAATGCTTGATTTTACATTTTGTTTGCCTAGTGTTGGAGCGTGGTGAATGAAAAAGAACGCCGGGCGCAAATAGCCATTGGAAAGAGGCTTCGAGAATTTAGGGAATTGCTGCGGATTCCCCGGACATCTTTCGCCGTTGAAATTGGGATTGGCAATGAACGGTTGGCGACTTACGAGGCGGGAAGGGTAGCCCTTCCGTGGGGCGTTTTTGCCTCAATTACAAAGCGTTTTAATTTGAATCCTGTCTGGCTTGCGATTGGGGAATATTCTGAACGCTTAGAGGAGCCATTTGACGATTCCATCTATGAAAACATCGATTCACGAAAGCGGTTCGCCGAGGTATTTGATGAGATTTCTCCCCAATTGGTTACGCCGGTTTCCGGCCTTGTTGAGATCATGGGAAAGATTAACCGCATTGGGAATTTGATCGGAGAAGTGAGGGCGGACGTGGTCAAATTTAAAGTCCGCTCAAATGCGCTTCCCTCGCTGGAACCCTTTTACGATAATTGGAAAGAGATTGCTGCATCTGCGGAGGCCGAGCTTAAACATTGGCGTCGAAAACGTGCCGATATGCTTTCTGGGTTTGTTATTGACAAATCTCATGGGCAGAATGAGCAGTCTGATAAGCCTAAGCGCCCACGGCGTTAGTTGAGGCGGTTGGCGATTTGGCATCTAAAATTCTCAATTCACTTTTCCTTGTTGACATTATTACGTTTGAGCGTAACATCTGCTCGTGACCTTAGCAAAAACACCAAAACTTGATTCACTGATTCGGCGCGTTTTGATCGCCACAAAGGAACGCGGGCGACGAGCGGCTTTGGCGCGGTTTCTAAGGGTCCCGATGCCTCGTGTCAGTGAATGGCTTAACCGTTCGGTTTCGCCAGGTGCCGAGGTAGCTCTTCTAATGCAGCAATGGGTCGCTACAGAGGAAGAAATACAAAAACAAAACCGTGGCAGTGCGTCAACACTACCACGGCGTCAGACCCGTTCAACACGATCCTGTTATGAAACACGCAAAACGAGTCCAGAAGGAAAGTAGTTCAAACACTGTCAAGAAAGAAAGTCAAAACTCACCTGGGCAGGTGATTAAAGGGGCGCTTGCCGTTGTGAAGTCCGAAATTGAAGCGCTGATGGAACCGCCAGAGGATGTTCTTGGCGTCCGGTTTAAACCGTTTGGCCCATTGGAGCCGCCTGATACAGTGGTTTACGCGAGGTATCTTGTTTGGGATGTGTATCAGAAGGCATTGAGCGCCCGGTATGATGATGGCGGCAATCTGTGTTCGCTTATCGAGTGCGTGAAGTTTCATCCGGGGTTGAAGCCGGAATTGGATGCGCTTCGGGCATTGTTTTCAGGCATGGTTACGATCAGTAAATTAGAATGCACCGATAGCGACGGAATGTTGGATGGACGCCGGTTAACTGAGGTGGAACAACGGCTGACGATGGAGCTGAGACGGCTTGACAAGCCTTCCGGCATCCCTACTGATGCCGTGTTGAACTTGCTTTATGCCGGAAGTTACGAGGACTTGCTAAAAGACGTTCCATCGGCATCTGAAACGGCGGATGCTGTGGGGGAAATCATGCGGGCGCAAAGAGTGATGAACCTCCTTACGATTTGGAGGAACGCGCAATGAGGATTGTCACCAAGAAAGTTCGCCGCCGTCCGAGTCGTAAAAACACGTTTACCTTGGCGATGTATGAGCTTGAGTATATTCGCGCCATCGCCGATTTGTGCGGTATGCCCCTGATAACGTTCCTGAGAGCGGCTGTGGGACAACATTACCGGGATATGCAAGACTTCTTAGGTATCAAAGGGTGGGATGCGGTTAAAATGCCGCGTGCGGAACGCCGCTCGAAGGGTGCAAAGAGGTTGGCATTCCAACGTAAAGTTTACCTGATGTTTGGCGGGGCAGGGGAAAGAAATTAACAACGCCAAGGCGCATCGCGTGATCGAGAAGGCTAGTGGAAATTCCGCTGGCCTTTTTATTTGTTTAAGCACGGCTGCAAGTTTACGCACGTTTAGCGGGAACTTGGTTGCAAGGTCATGCACGGGCGCTGCAACGGCGTTGCATGACGCTGGAAAATTGGCCGTGTCAAACTATTTCGCTATGTCGATCCGCCAACACGGTCGTTACTAAAAACGCGGTGTCGGACTTCATTACACTCAGAGCTTTAACGTTAAAAGTGAGAGGTGGGGGCGCTAAAATATTTTTGTAGGTTTGTCCATTTCTCCTCGGAAGGCTCACTTCCAACTTGGAAGTGCGTATCCAAAATTGCGGACATCGGCAAGCCTACCGAATGCGCCTGAATGCCTCGTAAGTTATTGTCGTTATAATGTCCGCACACCTCTGAATGTCTCTGCAAGCGTTTTGGACAAAGCGACGGTGAAGACTCAGATTTTTTGCGTATTTATCACTTTTTTTTTGGTTGGACAGTATTTGTCCACGTGCCTTCGGTAAATTAATCGGCATGAACATAAATCGAATCGATCAAATGGAGTTGAGCCTCAACGGAAAAGCAAGCCGCCGCGCCCGGCCTGGCCGCCCTCACCGCCGACAGCGCGCCCAATGGTGGTTTGCGCGGATGCGGCAAGTCGTTGACACGGCGATGGAATGGCGCCCCGCCCCTCCGGCACGGCCGGAACAGGTGTATATGACATTGTCAATAGAGCGCCTGCAAGCTCACGAGCGCGCCCATTAACGCGGCGAGCGCCAAACTATGAAAGAAGACGTAACGAAGGATTTTTCCCTCATGGCCATACCAGTTTGTCGCGGTGCTGGCGACGACGATGCTCTGGGCATCGACCATTTTGCCCATGACCCCGCCGGAACTGTTGGCCGCGGCCATCAATAAAGGGTGGATGCCGAGTTGTTTGGCGGTAATTGTTTGTAATGAGCCGAAGAGGACGTTGGAAGCGGTGTCCGAGCCAGTCAGGGCGGTTCCGAGCCACCCGAGCAGCGTGCCGAAAAACGGATAGAACGAACCGGTCCGGGCAAGCGCCAATCCCATCGTGGCATCCGTCCCGGAATAGCGGGTCACGTAGCCAAGGGACAGCATGGCGGCGATTGTCCAAAGCGAGAAGCGAAGGCTATGGATTGTTTCCAAATAGATTCGCGCCAACTGGCGGGGACGGTATCCCATCAATACGCCGGCGCAGACGCCCGCGACGAGAATTCCGGTGCCTGTGGCGGAAAGCCATTCGACTTTGTACAGGGCCGTCTCCGGCGGCGTTCCGGCCGGGGCAATTTCAATTCCGCGGGCCACCCGGTTATTCAAAAAGCGCACCGGCCATTCCGATTTGAGGCCGCTGTTCAGAAAATTGCGCACCTGGGGCAGGCCCCAAACGAAAATGAATACTGTCAATAAGAGCCAGGGCGCCCAGGCCCGAAAGGTTTCCAGACGCGAATGCACCGGCGCGACGACGGGAGCGGGAGCGTCTTCCAGTTTCCAAATCGTCCGAGGGCGCCAGAACTTTAGCAGGAGGATGGTCGCGGCGATGGAACAAACCGAGGCCACGATATCGACCAGCCACGGGCCGTGAAACCGGGCGATCAGGTATTGCGGGACGGCGAAAAAAAAGCTGGCGACCAAAGCGGCGGGCCAGACTTCGATCATGCCGCGAAAACCGGCCATCGCCCAGACGACCCAGAACGGCACCAGCAGTGAAAAGATGAGCAGTTGCCCGCCGATCATGGCGGAGAGTTTCAAAATATCGATGCCCGTGACGGCGCTTAACACGACGATCGGCGTGCCGAGCGCTCCAAACGCCACCGGAGCGGTATTGGCGATGAGAGCCAGGCCGCAGGCCATCAGGGGCCGGAAACCGAGCTGGATCAGGATGGCGCTCGTGATGGCCACGGGCGTTCCGAATCCCGCCGCGCCCTCGAAAAATGTTCCGAAAGAAAACGCGATGAGGATGACTTGGACCCGCGGGTCGGGCGCCACGGTTGCGAGGCTGGCGCGCAGAATTGCAAACGTGCCCTTTCGCACCGTCAGGTCATATAGAAAAATCAGATTGAGAATGATCCATCCGATGGGAAATAATCCGTAAGCGCCCCCAAAAATCGCGGCGGCCGTTGCCGCGCGCGGCGGCATTCGATAGACGGCCACGGCGATGAGCCACGCCAGCACGAGGCTGCCGGTCGCGGCCAAATGAATGCGCACCCGCCACAGAGCGATGGAACTCAAGAGAATGACAACCGGCAACGCGGCGACCAGGGTGGACAATGCCCAATGTCCCAGTGGGTTATAGTGCTGCTGCCAGATCGGGGACATCTCACTTCTCTTAACGGGCAAAGCGTAGTCAAAGCAAGCCAGATTCTTGCCAGATTCTTCCTTGTGGAGCGCGACTTTGCGGAAAATGATTAGGCGTGGCGAACAATCCACCAACAGTCAAAAAGCGGTTCGGCACACGCGCGCTGCTGGTTCTGTTTTACGGCGCGCCAGTTGTGTTTGTGCTGGGGGTTTGCGGGTATATTGGTTACAGCAGGCTGACCCACAAACCACCGCCGGTCCGCGAGATTTCCGCCCAGGCATTTGCGACGGTCAAGATAAGCGATTTGACGGCCAGCTTTTATACGCAAGGCTCGGCATTGCGGGCTTCGGGCGCGGACCTTTTCATTGAATTTCGAAATGCGCAGGGAAAGTTGGTGGATGTCGGCGACGTGACGTTTGAATTGAGCCTTCATATGCCCGACATGGTGATGCACAGCATTGGCAAAGTCCTGAAAACTTCCACACCCGGCCAGTACCGGACGACCGTGGAACCGCAAATGGGAGGAAAATGGACGGCCAAAATCACCATTGCCGGCCCGCAAGGCAAAGCGGAATCGAGCCTGCCATTGGATGTAATGTGATGCGAGGGTGAAATCGTGAGCACCAAGAGCGAGAGAATTTCGCGCATGGTCGCGACGGCGCCCAGCGGCGGTGTTGACCCGTATTATTCGGGGTATTTCGATCATTTTAATCGCGGGCTTTTTTATGAGGCGCATGACGTGCTGGAGCAACTCTGGCTGAAAGACCGCCAAGGCCCGAACGGAGCATTTTACAAGGGGCTTATCCAACTGGCGGGAGCGTTTGTGCATTTGCGGAAGGAACGTTTGCGACCCGCGGCGGCATTGTTCAAATTGGCGGAAGGGAATTTGGCCAAATATCCGGCCACGCACGAACATCTTTCCATGCCTGCGGTTCTGGCATTGATTCACCATTGGCTCGCCCATTTGGAGCAATCGAATTTTTCCGCCAATCCGCTGAACACGGAAGCGCATCCGGTCCTGCGACTTTTGTTGCCGTAAAGTAAAAAGGCGCGATCAGGCCGCCGTCATCATCCCGGTTTTACGGGCATAGTTGAACAGGCCCCCGGCGTCGATCACTGGCTTAACGTCGCCGAGCGGCTTGAATGAATAAGGTTTTCCCGTCGATTGCACGGTGACATTGAGTTTGTCCAAATCAACAGTCACCACGTCGCCAGTCTTAAGGACTTCGCAAAGGCGATCCACGCATTCGCACGGATAAAGTTCGCCGGTGGCCACGGAGTTGCGGAAGAAAATGCGCGCAAAACTTTGAGCAAGGACAATCTTGCAGCCCGCCGAACCGAGCGCGATGGGCGCATGTTCACGGGAACTGCCGCAGCCGAAATTGCGTCCGCCGACGACGATGGGATAGTCGCTTTCCGTCGCGCCCGATTTAACGTAGCGAATCGGGTAAAGAGAATCCGGCAACCCGGCGAGGGCGTAACTGCCGAGTTTCTCGTATTCGTCCGGGATTGTCGGGACGAGATTAAGGTACTGCGCGGAAATGATTTGATCGGTATCGATATTGTCGCGCACCACGTAAACCGGCCCTGTAAATACAGATTGCATAAGGGAAATGTGCCGGTAATGCGGGCTTCTTTCAATCAGATTCATTGACGAAAATCTTCAGGTTTTATACGCAAATGCTCAATGACAGGGGGTGCCTCAAAATGTATTATCGGATAAATGAAACCCACTAATTTGGAAACCACGCCATCCCTTGGTTTTACGTTAATCGAATTATTGGTGGTCATTGCAATCATTGCCATCCTGGCGGCGCTACTGCTGCCGGGATTGGCGGCGGCGAAAAAGGACGCGCAGAAAACCGCTTGTATCAACAATCAAAAGCAAATGAACGCGGCCCACGCGATGTACGTCATCGATAATCGAGATTACGTGGTGTGCCAGGACGACGGCAACCTTGTTTGGTATGCGGGCGGTTATTGGATGGCACCCACCATCCCCGGCGGCAGCGATGAGGAGGTGGCGACGGCCCTGACTTCGACGTATCTGACCGATACGAGCAACACGCTTGGCTTCTACGCAAAAAACGCGGCCACTTTTCATTGTCCCGGCGATACGCGACAAATCCTCCAGATTGGGAAGGGCTGGGCCTATGACAGTTATTCCAAGACGCAGAATGTGGGGGGTGAAAGCTATAACAATTATTGGGGAGCCGGGTCAACGTACCTGAAGTATGCCGAGGTTGCGGCGCCCGCCGAAACTTTCCTCTTTATAGAGGACTCTGATTGGCGCGGTTATAACGATGGCACGTGGGTGGTGAACTGGACCACGGGAACCGCCGCTTTCACCTGGGAAGATCCCGTCGCGATGTACCACATCAACACGGACACGCAAAGCTATGTGGACGGGCACGTTGACAGCCACAAATGGCGGAACGCGGCCATCATCCAAGCCGGATTGATCGCGGCCAAAGGCCAGGATCCCAATCCCTGGGCGGGTCCAATAACGCCGGCGGATCCGGACTACGTATTTGTCCACAACCATTATCGTTTTCCAGGCTGGAAATGAAGGTCAGCATCCTGCTAAGATCCTTGCATGGCGCTGGAAGAACAATTGGTGGATGCCGCGCGGGATTTGGGATTGCAAGCTGGGAAACTACGGTTTCGCGCTCCCATCACGCACGTTTATAACCCTTTGGCCTATGCCTGGAACGCCCATGAAATCTATTTGCGACGGTTTGGCGGAACAGAAAAAGAAGTCGTCTTCCTCGGAATGAACCCTGGGCCGTTTGGCATGGCGCAAACGGGTGTGCCCTTTGGGGAAATTCCGGCGGTGCGCGATTGGATGAAAATTCGTGCTGTCATTGAACGTCCGGCCGAGGAGCACCCGCGCCGGCCAATCCAGGGGTTTGACTGTCCGCGCTCGGAAATCAGCGGGCAGCGGTTGTGGGGCTTGTTCGGGCAACGTTTTGGGACAGCGGAGAATTTTTTTGCGCGGCATTTTGTCGTCAATTATTGCCCTCTTGCGTTTCTCGAAGAAGGGGGGCGAAACCGGACGCCGGACAAACTCCCGGCTGAGGAAAAGGAAAGGCTTGAGCATATTTGTGACGCGCATCTCAAGCGCGTGCTCAAAATTCTCCGGCCCAAGTGGCTGATTGGAGTTGGAGATTTCGCGACGCGCCGGGCGGAAAATGTTTGTTCCGACCTGGGCGTTCGGATTGGGCGGATATTGCATCCCAGCCCTGCCAGCCCGGCGGCAAACCGCGATTGGAGCGGCACAGCAACAGGCCAGCTACAAAAGCTCGGCATCTGGAAATGACAAAAATGGAAGGGAAAACAATGCTCAGGAACCTCGTGGTAGGCGCCTGCCTGTTCGCTTTCATTTTCGCGCGGGAAGCGCGAGGAGACGATGAAATTACGATTGGTCCCAATTATACGAACGCCCCGGAATTGACCTCGCACAAGGGTGTGCCAAAAGGAGTGGTCCACGAATTTGTCATGGACTCCGCGGAGAGTAAAATTTACCCGGGTCTCAACGGCCCTTACTCGCGCAAAGTTTGGGTTTATGTTCCTAGTGAATACGTGGCAGGCACGCCTGCGCCCTTCATCGTGGCGCAGGACGGGCGGGGCTATACAAACCGGCTCCCGGTAATTCTCGACAATATGATCCATGACCATCGCCTGCCCGCAATGATCGCGGTGATGATCAACTCGGGGGGCGGCGACGGCAAAGGCAGCGAACGCGGCCTGGAATATGACACTGTTTCGGATAAATACACCACGTTCATTGAAACGGAAGTTCTGCCGCGGATTGAACGGGACTATCATGTCAAATTTACATCGAACCCTGAAGGGCGGGCGACAATGGGCGGAAGTTCCGGCGCGGCTTGCGCGTTTACGATGGCGTGGTTTCGGCCCGATCTTTACCGACGCGTGCTGAGTTACTCCGGCACTTACGTCAACCAACAATCGCCCGAAAACCCGCAAGCGCCGCATGGCGCGTGGGAATATCACGAACATTTGATTCCGCAGACCGCCGCCAAGCCATTGCGTGTATGGCTGGAAGTCGGCGAGCACGACAATGGGTGGCAACGGCCCGAGGCATCCCTCCACAATTGGGTTCTCGCCAACCAACGCATGGCCGCTACGCTGAAGGCGAAAGGATACCACTATCAATATGTCTATTGCCTGGGAGCAGGACATGTGGACAGAAAAGCTGTCGCCCAGACCCTGTCGGGAGCGCTGGCATGGCTTTGGGAGGGGTATTCCCAGTCCAGGATGCCTTGATCTGGTTTGATTAACCTTGACCGGTTTGACTCGGGATTGGCGCGTTAAGGCAACGTCGCCAGGACGAATTGGGTGGCGTTGCGGATGTCGTGATCGACGGAGGCCAGTTCGTTAGAGAGCGGGCTGACGACGACGGCTGGCACGGAACGCGAAACCTCCGCGCCCATATCCAATACGCCTTGGGCCACCGCCAGTGTTTGCGCGCTTTCGGACGGGGTCGCGGGCAAACTTCCCGAACCCGGACGTGTCACAAGCCAAAGGCAAATGGCGGCTGTCGCGCTTACTGCCATTGCCAGCCATAATTTGCCTGGGGCCTCTTTCGGAGTGGTTTCCGCGGCATTCGCACCGGCTCGGACGGCACGCATGATGGATTGGTGAAGGGCGGCGTCCACCGGGGGGACGGCAGGCGTCCGGCGCAAGGCACGATCCAACTCCGCAGCCTGACGGTCGGATATTCTGAATATTGCCAGTAACTTCTTCATGAGCTTCCTTCTTGCGCGAGAGGTGACAATGAGGCCGATTTTCGGCCCCCTGAGCGTCCGGCGCTCTGCAATTTTCCAGCCAATGTCTGGCGCGCCCGAAACAAAAGCACTCTGATGGCGATTTGCGTCTTGCCCAGAGTGCGCGCGACATCCGGAATGTTCATTTCCTCAACATACCGCAGCCAGATGGCCTGAAATTGCACGTCCGGTAAGTGCCTGCGCGCCACTTTCCAGATGTTTTCGCCGTCTTCCTGGCGGGCGAGGATTTCGGAGGGATCGTTGAAATCCGGTTGATCCGGAGGCGGGCCGTCCGCGATGAAGCGCTGGGAGCGATAGGCATTGATGCATTTGCGACGGGCAATCGCGAAGAGCCAGGGCGCGAAGGACAGCCGGCAATTCAATTGGGATATTGCCTGGAAAGCGCGGACGAATGTGTCCTGCGTCACCTCGCGCGCCTCGGTGTCGTTCTGCCGCCATTGCCTAACGAAGCCATAGACGCGTTGCTCGTAACGGGTGACGAGAACCTCAAAAGCAGTCAGCGAGCCCGCCTGGGTTTGCCGGGCCAGCTCTTCGTCGGAATCGGTTTTCAGTTCTACATCCACGTGCCACATCATTGCGAACTCGCGGAGTTTGTGTCTGTATCGCCGTGGTGTTTCCGCCCGGCGTCCGCGACCTTCGTCTTGATCAAATCCACCACGTCCTGGCTGGGGACCGACACGGTGGCGATCACATTGGCACCATCCTGCCGAAGGGAGACCGCATTGGCGATCTTCAAAGCGTCGGCGTTTCCCTCCTGGAGTTTAAGGAGCGCGAGAAGTCCCTGCGCGATTGCGGAAATCTGTATGGCGGTGTTGTTATCCTTGGCCTGCAGTTTTAGCGCGGCGGCGAGGTTGTCACCGGTTTCGCCGACTTCCAATCGGACTTGCTTGGACATTTTGAAAATCTCGGCATTTGGGGCGGAGTCGCCAAAATCGAATTTTCGGACGACGGCTTGAATGAAAGTGCCCGGGGCGGCCTCGTTCAACTCGGGAAAGGATTTTCCACCGGAGAGGCTTGGATCGGCGCCATCCAGGACATTGAGCGCCGAATTGACGGACGATTCCGCTTTACCAAGGATGAGACGCTTGCCGCGGATGGAGGCGTAAATATGGGGGTTGCCACCGTCATCGTCTTTGGCCTTTTCTTTCTCGTCAATCCACGAGTAAATTGTATGTGAACCATTAGTGATACTGTGGAAACCGGGGGCCAACATGCCCAGGTTCAGCACGCGATTTGAATCGAAATCGGCATAAACGATGAGCACGCCTTCCTGCGGCGTTTCGGCTTTTGTGTAGATCGTGGCGCCGTGCAACTCGGTGCGCGGGTCGAAGCTGAATATCCCATTGATGGCGGCAAGTTTGGTATCGACATCAGGCTGGTTCAATTGGGCAAGGAGCGCCTTTCCAATACTGGTGGAGCGAAGACCGTCAAAATCAAGGTGGACAAGGAGGCCTGGGTCCGCGGCGACATCGGCCCGCTGGAGGGGGGCGGCGCAGGCGGCCAGAGCACAGAGAGTCACAGTGGAGATCAAAGAGATTCGTTTCATGATAAAATTGCCTTTCACATTAAGGATACGCGTGAGGGGGGCGGTTTGTTACAGAAAACCGGGAAACAGGGCGTGACATCTTAGGGGGTGAACGCTCTAATCATCAGTGGAATCACTGACGCTCATGAACGCACCATGCGAGGCGCCGGCCAGCCTGGAAGCCGCGGGATTACGCATCGCTTCGGCGGAACTCAGCGAGCTTTATACGGCCCATAGCCGGGCCATTTACTATCTCGCGCTTCGCTTTTTGGGAGACCCGCAAAAGGCGGAGGACGCCACCCATGACGTTTTCCTAAAGGCGTTGCGGAAGTTCGACCAATTTCGGGGCGAATCCTCCGCGCGCACCTGGTTGTATCGCATCGCCATCAACCATTGCCGCAACCTCCAGCAGACCTGGCATGAGCGCCACATGTTTCCCAATAGCGACAGCCCCATCTGGGAACAGACGGCGGCGGGGGAATCGCCCTTGCGCATTCTTGAGACCAAGGAATTGGGGGCGCGGATTCAAAAGACGCTCGACGCGTTGCCGCCGGAATACCGGCTGCTGTTGTTGCTGGTCAGCGACCAGGAATTAAGCTATGAACAAGTCGGCCTGCTAACGGAGCAATCTTCGGACGCGGTGCGCGGCAAATTGCATCGCGCCCGCAAGGCCTTTGCCGCGCTTTTCGCCAAATCGGAGTGAAGCAAGATGAAACAAGAAACAAAACTTTCGACGGGGCAACAGCACGAACAAACCGCCGAGGCGCAGACGGTCAAAACCACTCCGCAGCAGTTTGAAAACGTGGAGCAGTTGCTCCGTTACGACGCCGCGCAAACACCCGTCCCACCGGAGATCGCCAGCCGGTTGAACCGAAGCGTCGAGCAATCGCCCCCGCCGCGGCGGCCGTGGTGGCGAAGGATTTTTGGAGGCGGATGATATTCGGCAGATTAGGGCTGCAAGTCGTAGGCCGTAAGGTTGCCATGATCCAATGTCACCAATAAACCGCCTTGACCGGGGCCTCGTGACGCCACTGAGAAGCTGTCCAAACTCCTTTGATTTGGAATCGCAGCCAGCTTCTGGCCGGTCGGGGTTGCGATGATAAGATCCGCCGAGCCATCCAGAAAAACCCATTGCATCGAACCATCTCCCTTGAGGTCGCCGGCGGCAAAACAGCACGCGCGCCATCCGCCGGCGGAGGGGATGGCCGAAGTTTTCCAGGCAACCGTGCCGTGTTCATCGAAGGCCTCTGTGAGATTTTGGCTGATGCCTATGATTTGAATCGTCTTGTCGTCAATTGCGCGCGCGGTCATTTGCGCGAAGTACGCGCCGCCGGGCCGCAAAGTCCGGAGCAAGTGGCCGGTGGCGTCATACTCCCGAACCGAGCCACCCGCCTCGGTCGCAAAGACCCTGCCGGGGCGGTTTGGGGTCGCGGGCACGATGGCCTGGTTCCAAACATTACCCAATTTGACCGACCAGATTTTTTTGCCGTCGCTGGAAAGCGCCGCAAGCCCTCCGAACCCGTTCATCCCGATGATCATTTCGTCGAAGCCATCTCCATCCAAATCGCCCCAATGCGCGCCATCGATGCCCATGGCGGCATGGTAGCCCCACAACTTCTTTCCGCTGTGATCGACCGCTTCGACATCCTGGCCCCAATTGTTGAAACCGAGCAATTGCGGGCCATTGGCCTTGCTGCGTCCGAACTCGATCAGCCGAAAAGTGCTGGGCAACGGAACTACAGATTTTTCGGCGCCGCTTAAATCCAGCACGTGGAGAGTTGGGCCGGCTGCAACAAGGACCCGCGTGCTTCCGTCATTGTCCCAATCCCCCACGGACATCGTTTGCGCGCCGGGAACGGAGTGGGACCAGACAACGACAGGCTTGAGCATTTGGGGAGCGTCCGCGAGCGGCGCCGGAGGTGTCCCAGGAGTTCCCTGGTAATCCGCCGCGAGCGCGTCTGATTTCAAGGCGGCATAATCATGGTAGCCAACGACAACCTTTTGAATCACGCCATGTGAGTCGATAAAAAACGTGGTAGGAAAGGTGGTGATATTATCGAAGGGCGCGGGCAAACGGGTTGCGGACGCAATGGGATAATTGATGCCTTTCTTCTGCGCAAAATCCTTCAGGACATCCGCCGGCTCCTGGGAAATTCCAACAAATTCGAGCTTGTCACGGGAGGTGTCACCATAAAGTTGAACATTAAGTGGAATCTCCTGCTGGCAAAGAGGGTTCCAAGTTGCCCAGAAATCGAGCACGACCCGCTTGCCTTTCAAATCACTCAACTTGATGTTGTGGCCATCCACGGTTGTCACCGTGAAATCCGGAGCGGTCACGCCTTCCCAACCGCCGAATTGTGCAGTGCCGGCGGCATTCATCGTTTTTGCGAACTTCTGGTAAAAGGAATAATAAAGGACTCCAAAGGCGACGCTGGCGACCATGCCCGCTATCGACAAGCCGACTCCCCAACGGGCCATCGCCCGGGGCACGTTCTTGCGGGACAAATGCGCCAGTCCGAAAAAAAGCCCGGCCAGCCCCAGGAGAAAACCCAGCAGAACGAAGCTCAATGCGAGCGCCAGAATGCCCAGGATTACGCTGGTCAAAGAAAGGGCCAGCGATGGCGCTATTACAACGGGCGGCTCTGGCGGAGGTGTGTCCATTTTTAATTGGATCAGGGATGCCGGAGACAAGTCTGTTTTGCGCCGGGAGCATTGTCCAGCTAAACTAAAGGGTCTTTATCGCGCGGCCACGGCTTTCCGAATCTCTTCTGCAATCGCGTCCGATAAATCGCCGCCCATGGGGAATACCATTTGCAGTTTTCCCGTTGCATCAATAATGAGCGTGCGAAAGTTATGATTGAAAAGACTGCCTTCGGGGTCCGCCTTCACGCCTGAGAGCCGCGCCAGTTCCGTTACTTTGTCCGGTGGCCCCGTGAGGAAGCTCCAATGCGCGGCGTCGTAATCGTAACGTTCGGCGTACGATCGCAAAACACCGGGGGTGTCGAAATCGGGATCAAATGTCACGGAAAGGAAATGCCAGTTTGTCGGAATGGTTTTGTCAGCGGCGAGCTTTTGGGAGGCTTCTTGAAAATTCTTCGAAAGACGGGGGCAGAAATTTGGAAAAGGGCACCGGGTGAAGAAAAATGTCACGGCAAGCGCCTGCCCGTGAAAGTCGGAAAGGCTGACGGCTTGTCCCAACTCGTTGGTAAACTTGTAAAAGAAGAGCGGGCTTTTGTGCTGTGCGGGCGCGTTGGGATCGCCCACGGCGGCCATCCCCGCGAGCAACCCGCACAGCAACAATCCGCAGCATGGGAGACGCACGCGCATCCCCGTCAAGGATTAGGAATCCGCATTACTCGGTAATAGGCGGTATTTGTCGGAGCACTGGGGTCCTGGAACAGGACGGTTCCACTGGTGGCGGGGTTCGTGTAAATCGGAACCCAGCTCGGCAGTGTCACGGCGCGTTGCACGACATACGTCAGTCCTGGACTGGCTGCATAATTAAATTGGAAGGTGCCCAAAACCCGCTGTGGCGCGGTGATAGTCGTTGTCACGGGCGTGACGACCTGAACGGAAACGGAATTTGTGGCGGAGAGTCCGTTGGTGTCTGTTGCAACCGCCGCAAAGGTGTAAGGCCCCGCCGCCAGATTGCTGACGGAGAGGGAATATGGGCCGGTGATTTGTGTCGCCAATAAATTCGCTCCCTCGTAGAATTGAACGCTGGCTACCGTGCCGTTGGTGTCGAGGGTTGTGGCGGCCAACTGGATGGTCGCCGGCGCACTATACGTCGCGCCACTGGGAGGGTTGGTGAGGGTAACGGTAGGCGGGCTGCTCGGCACCTGGACGTTTACGTCGCCTGTGAAACCATGTACGATGCAGTAGTACGGAAAATCGCCGGTGGCAAGAAATGTATAGCTGTACACGTAGCCGGTGTTGTAAACACCGGAGTCCCACAGGCCGCTGTTAGCCGTGGAGGAATGATCGTCGGTTTGCCACGTCCAGGTAACGGTGTCGTTGACGTTGATGTTCACGGACATTGGAACGAAG
This sequence comes from Verrucomicrobiia bacterium, assembly GCA_036272955.1. Lineage (GTDB taxonomy): Bacteria > Verrucomicrobiota > Verrucomicrobiia > Limisphaerales > Palsa-1400 > DATAUD01. Next base: position 1,427 of record DATAXU010000253.1, on the reverse strand, counting down.
GCGTAATTTGTGATAGCGACCGGGATGTTTGCGGCCCAAGCTGACCCGGCAAGGCCGACCAACAAAAGAGCGCTCCCCAATCCGATTTTCAAATGTCGAGACTTCATGGTACTCCTGAGAAGCACCACGAGTTAATTTGTTCCCAGCAAACAAGGGATTCGGAGAGAAATGAAAAAAACGTAAAAAAGCGTCTAAAATCCGAACGGTTGGATTTTTTCTAAATGGTTTCCAATCAGAGCATTATGTAAACTTTAACGGTAAAGAATAATTTATTTTAGTTTTCGCTCCAAAATTTCACCCGCGAGGTTTGGGTTGGCTTTTCCTTTGCTCAATTTCATCACCTGCCCTTTTAGGAAATTCAACGCGGCGGCTTTGCCGGATTTGAAGTCGGCGACGGGGCCGGGGTTGGCGGCGATGACTTGATCGCAGAAACCTTCGATGGCGCCGGTATCGCTGACCTGGGCCAGACCCTTCTTTTCAACTATCGAGCCCGGGGCGTCACCGCTCTCGAACATTTCTCCAAAGACTTGCTGGGCGGTTGAACTGCTGATCTTGCGGCCTTCCACCAGTTCCACCAGATCGAGGATGTATTCCGGCTTGAATTTCAATTCCGCAAGGCCAACGCCGGTTTCCGTCAGCTTGGCGCGCAGGTTGTTGATGATCCAATTCGCGGCGGCTTTCGGGTTTTTGGCCCTGGGCGCAATCGATTCGAAATAAGCGCCCAAGGGTCTGTCCCAAACGAATGTTTGGGCGTCGGACGCGGGCAGTTGATATTCCGCCATAAGCCTTTGCTTTTTTGCCAGGGGCAGTTCGACGACGCGTTTGCCGATTTCGGCCAGCCATTGGGCGTCGGGCTGGAAGGGCATCAGATCCGGCTCGGGGAAATAGCGGTAATCCTGCGCCATCTCCTTGCTGCGCATCGGTTCGGTAATGGCACCGACGTCGTCCCATCGGCGGGTTTCCTGGAAGAGCTGGCCCCCCCTTTGCAGCGTCTCGATCTGGCGGGGGATTTCATGCTCCAACGCCCGTCGAACACCGCTGAAGCTGTTCATGTTTTTGATTTCGATCTTCTTGCCCAGTTCGGACGACCCGACGGGGCGCACGCTGACATTGACGTCGCACCGGACTTCGCCCTTCTCCATGTCGCATTCGCTGATGCCGCCGTAGCGCAAGACTTCCACCATCGCATTGAGGTATTCGTAGGCCATTTTGGCGCTGGTGATTTCGGGTTCGGAAACAATTTCCAGGAGCGGGACGCCGGCGCGGTTGAAATCGACGCCGCTATTGCGGTCGAAATGAAAGTTTTTGCCGACATCCTCCTCCAGATGGGCGCGCGTGATTTGAATGCGGGAAATGCCGCCCTCAAACTCGAACTCGATGTATCCCCGGACGGTGGAAGGTTTGTCGTATTGAGTGACCTGGTAGTT
>DATAXU010000252.1:0-15892 GCA_036272955.1 Verrucomicrobiia bacterium | reverse complement strand
ATGTCGCTGGTGATTTTGTGCTTGCCGCAAAAATCGAGCATCTCCTGCGTTTCTTTGATGCCGCCAATCAGGGAGCCGCTGAAATTACGGCGCCCAAAGATAAGGCTGCCCACTTGAACCGAGAGCGGCTCCGCGGGAACGCCGACCTGCGTAAGAGTCCCATCGCGTTTCAAGAGGACGAGGTAGGCGTTGATATCGTGTTGCGCCGCCACTGTGTCGAGGACGAAATGAAAACTGTTGGCGTGCTTCTTCATTTCCTCTTCGATTCTGGAATTGACGACTTCATGCGCGCCCAATCGCAGGGCGTCCTTTACCTTGGATGGCGATGTGGTGAAAACCACGACATGAGCGCCGAACGCCCTGGCCAGTTTCACGCCCATATGACCCAACCCGCCAAGCCTAACCACCCCGACTTTTTGGCCTTTGCCGACTTTGAAGTGGCGCAAAGGCGAATACGTGGTGATGCCGGCGCATAAAAGCGGGGCTGTCGCGGCGAGATTCAAATTTTTGGGCACACGCAGCACGAAGGCCTGGTCCACCACGATATTGGCGGAATAACCTCCATAAGTCATGCCTCCACTGTGTTTGTCCGGGGCATTGTAGGTGAAAGTTGGCCCTTTCTCGCAGAATTGTTCGAGATGATCTTTGCAATTGTCGCAGGTGCGGCAGGAATCCACCATGCAACCGACTCCGGCAAAGTCGCCCGCTTTGAACTTTTTGACGCGCGCCCCGACTTGCGCGACGCGCCCAATAATTTCGTGTCCGGGCACGCACGGGTAGGTGGTTCCGTGCCATTCATTTCGGGCGATATGCACATCAGTGTGGCAAATGCCGCAGTAAAGAATTTCAATCTTCACATCGGTCGGGCCCACCTCGCGCCGCTGGAAACTAAACGGCTCCAATGGCGAAGTTGCGCTTTTGACCCCGTACCCGGCGGTGGGGCCGCCTGGGGCATTCGTCACGACCGAAGGCTTCATAGTACCTCTCGCGCGAGACACGTGAGAGACGGATATTGATCTTACCTTGAGAGCTGCTGGCTTTTTCTTCATAAAATTGTGTCATTAGACAAGAAATACACTACGCCTTTCTCCACGCTTGCCTAGGGTATTTCTTTTTGCCGGTGCCACTGGACAACGGGATTTCGGGCGGCTGGGATTCGGCAATGTTTGTCATGAAAATCTTGAATTGCCGGCTGTCTTGCTCGACTGCGTAAAACCCGTGATCAAATGCCAGGATGCGGACCAGATCGCCGCGGAGAAGCCCATTTGCCGAAGGATATCCGATCTCACAGTGCTTGACCCTGACGAACGTTCCCGGCTTGAGCGCGCATCGGGCCGACGGATCATTTTTCACGCCGCACAGTCTGGCAACGCTGGGTGGACAACGGTTGACCAACCAATATTTATTTTGGGGTCCGGAATCTCCAGGAAAACAAAAATAAACACTGGCGTTTAGCCTGCTTGCGGGACGGTTGTGTCATTCAAATGGGCTGGTAATTCGATGCTTGCGGCTGCGAAGTGTTTTGGGCTAAATTCCATTCCCTCAAAACTATGAAACTCCTGCTGATTGTTGCTTTGGTGATTTCGTTGGGACTGGCTCAAAGGTGCGTGGCTGATGACTTTTATTGGAACGGCGGCGCTACTGGAGATTTTTCGTCCACAACGAGCTGGTTCAACGAAACTGTTGGCGTCTATAATGTTGGGCCACCGGGTGGAGGCGATAACGCCGATATCACTTCGGCTGACCTCACTCTTGACGGTGGCTCCGTGATGGACTTGTCGGGCGAAAGCGGCACGCTCGATGTTTCGGGCTCTTTCTCCGCCACCACTTTGAGCGGGTCTGTAACGGTTGTCGGAGGCGGTCAACTGAGCGTCGGGACGGTGACCGCCTTTACCGAAATTGACGGAGGAAACGTCAGCGCCAATGAGGTGTCCAGCATCGAAATGGAGGTGGATTCGGGCGGTTCGCTCACCGTGAGCGGTTCGTTCACGGACCATCGCTATCTGGAATGCTCTGGCGCAGGCTCGACAATTGCAGCGCAGGGCGGAATGACCGACATTGGCTTGTTCCTTTACGCCGGGGGTCAGGTGACTACCTCGTCGATCGAAAATCTTCTAGGCTCATCGTGCGCCTTCGAAGGAAGCGGCGCTCAGGTCACGGTGACGGGCAATTTCGACCTGGCCGAAGGCGCAACGCTTGACGTTGCATCCAACGCGACGCTCCAGGTCAACGGCGATCTCGACCTGGACGGGGGCACGACTATCGCCGATGGAGGGGCGACGTTCAGCGATCCCGGGACCATCGTGAAGGTCAGCGACGTGCTCACAATTGGAGACACCAAGGGGAGCTTTTACTTGACAGTTGACAATGGGGCGAAATTAACCAGCGGCACGGCTTACATTGGCGGCGGCGGCGCCAAGCTCGGTTACGTCACAGTGAGCGACTCAAACACGGTTTGGACCGTTAATGACACTGGGTTGAGCGTCGGGACCGAAGGCACCGGGGACCTGACGATCAATAGCGGTGCGGGCCTGAATTTGGTGAATAATACCGTTCTTGGGGTTGGCCTTTCCTCCGGTTCATCGGGCACGCTGACCCTGGATGGCGCTGGCTCTTACATAGACGCCTCTGACGCCGCTACCTCTGTCGGATTGGGCGCCGGAAGCCAGGGCACGATGCAAATCCAAAATGACGCCGCGATGTTGGCGGGGGAGAGTTTCTACGTTGGCGACGGCGGGTTGGGGAGCCTTAACATTAGTTCGGGCGATCTTCAAGTCATCGGCGCCGACACGGCCTTTGGCATCGGGCATCAGACCAACGCCAATGGCAGTGTGTCCATCTCGGGAGGGTCCGTTGTGACGGTCGAGGGACCCACAACGGTCGGTGATGCGGGAGTCGGAATGTTGTCGCTCGGCGGGTCTGCTCTCGGAACGTCTGGAACGACCATTGGCAATACGAACGGTTCGACGGGCACGGCCTACATTACTGGGACCAATACCCTTTGGTATGAAACCAACGACTTTACTATCGCATCCGGGACGGGCAGCAAAGGCACTGTGTACGTGCGCGCTCAAGGAAATCTTGAAATCGGCGGTGACGGTGTCGTTGGGGAGTTCGGCAACGGAAGTCTTTACGTTCAAAGCGGCGGATCCTGCGCTTTTGTGGGAGGCTCAGACCAGGATATTGCCATCGGCGGCGCCGTAGCTGGCAGTGGACTCGTCAGCGTCAGCGACGCGAATTCGCTCCTGAGCGCCGACGCACCGTTCGCCGTCGGCGTGTACGGCAACGGGACCGTGATTGTGTCCAACGGAGCCAGCGCGCAAAGCGATGCCTTGGGGGTGGCCCTCGACTCTGGTTCCATCGGCACAATCAGGATCACCGGAACAGGCTCAAGCTGGATCGCCGGCAGCCTCGATCTCGGCGGAGATCCGACTCTCCAGCCCGGCGGCGCCGGAAACCTGCTGGTCCAAAACAGTGCGACTCTCCGCGTTGATCCCCTGTTCTTTGTTTCTCCATCCGGGGTGGTGACGCTGGATAGCACAGGGCAAATCGCCGTCGGCACAGGAGCATTCGGCGCGCCGGGGACCCTTCGCGTGAGCACCGGCGGAAAACTTTACGGAAGCGGCCAAATTCAGGGTCAGGTGGACGTTGGGAGTGGGGGTGTCTTTATTCCTGATGAAAGCCCGGGGATATTTACGATTGGCGGAAATCTCCAGGAGGAACCGGCAGGCGAAATGGACGTTTTCATTGGCGGCGACTCTCCCGGCTCCGGTTACTCGCAAGTTTCCGTCAGCGGGACGGCGAGCCTCGGAGGAACGCTCAATGTCATCCTCGCCAATGGTTTCACTCCTGCGCCCGGCCAGATTTTCACTATTCTCAACGCGGGGGCGATAGGCGGGACATTCAGCCAAGTCAACGGCGCTTCGGTCACTTACGGGTCAACAGAAGTCACCGTGAGCGACGTCACTGGCGTGAAAACCACGCCGCCGCAATTATCCATCCGGAATCAAGGCCAAAATGTCGTCCTCTCGTGGCCCGAAACGATCCAAGGTTATGCTCTTCAAACCACCTCAAACCTAGCGTCGAACGTCTGGTCCACAGTGACCGCCGAGGTAAATACATACATGGCTCCCTCGGGTACGACTCAGGGATTTTTCCGGCTGATTCACTAAGCAAAGGCCGTCAGGAAATCACAAACCGTTGCGTGCCGCGAAATTCGATCACATGCGCTTTGACGGCAAGCTGCACAATTCCTTTGCCCTTGCGTTTGCCCCAGGCTTGATAAACACCCGCCACGAAATCACCGAAGGTCAATGGCCTTTTCCTGGGCGGCGGAGGCTGGTCGCGAAAATGCGCCTCTGAAACCAAAAGCATCCGCTTAAGTCCTTCCGGCAGTTTTTGAAACCCCGGATTATTCAATATTGTCGTCTTCATTTGCTCCTCGTTCACATACTCGTTTGTTATATAAACCCGCCCCGGCGAAATTAGTTTCAGAGGATTCAACCTTTTTTTGGGTGCAAATTTACGAGCTTTGCGATGTCGGCATGGGCGAGCACGACTCCCGGATCACGCTGCAACGCCTCGAAATAATGCTTGGAAGACCCATCGCCTTCCTCGGAAACTTGAAGGAGGAGGCGCGTTTGATTCGCCATTGCATCGACCGCAGCTTCGGACAAAGGCGCCTCTTTTTCTTCCAGGGCTTCGTCCATTGCCACGATGAGCTGAGAAATCGGTTGCAGCCAGGCAAACCACGGATCATGCAGCAGCAGTTCCAGGAAACGATTCGGGGACGTGATCCGGCCAATCGTCTGCTCGTAACTCACCCGTTCCGCCTCAATCAGCGCTTTGTGAAGCGCCAATAACGCGTCACGGATTTTTTTGAGCCGGGCTTGAGCGTTGTCGGACATCGCCGATCAAGCTAAACCCATTCATCCGCCTAAGCAAATGACGCATTAGCGCGACACCGTTCCGATCGAAATTGTAGCGCTCCGCAACCCTTCCGATTCGGCAGTAATATCAATGCGACCAAGTTGCCCGGTCTTGCCGCGGATGATGACCAGGCACAACCCATTAAATGCGGCACGATCATGCGATTGAAACGGTTCGAGGTTGGTCGGGTCGCCGTTGTCGGTCGCCACAATCTCCCCCGGCCCAGTAACGTCAAAATGGATGCGATTGTCCGCTCGCGGCGCCATCCAGTCATCTTTGTCCGTTACCGTCAGCGTCACGAACGACAAATCACGTCCGTCCGCGCGAATCTGGGCGCGATCCGGTTCCAATTTAAGCCGCGCCGGGCTGCCCGCGGTTTTCATCGTGTCCGTGGCCCACTTCGCGCCGTTCTTATAAGCGACAACCTTTAATATGCCCGGCTCGTAAACGACATCGTCCCACCGCAGGCGGTATTCGTGGGCGGCCTTTTTTTTCCGTCCCAGCGATTTTCCATTCAGGAACAATTCGGCTTCATCGCCGGAGGTGAAGACATGGACGGGAGTGACTTTTCCGATGCGGTCTGGCCAGGACCAATGCGGCAGAATGTGCGCCATGGGAAAGTCCGGACGCCAATGGGATTGATACAGGTAAAACCTATCCTTCTTGAAGCCGGCAAGGTCGATAATTCCCGAATACGAACTGCGCGATGAGTCGAACGGCGTCGGCTCGCCAAGATAGTCCCAGCCTGTCCATACAAATTCCCCGCCGACATACGGGCGGTCCTGAGTCGCAAACACATTGTCCGCGGAAGCGCCAAAAGCCGCGAAATTCAGTTCATAGGCGCTGACCTGATGAGTGGCACGGTCTTCCTTTGCTTCATGTCCAACCGCCTCGCCAAATCCGCCGGGAACTGGAAACTGATATTCGCCGCGCGAACTCAGCGCGGAAGCCGTTTCACTGCCAAATATAAATTTACCCGGGAAGCGCTGATGGAATGCGGGATACTTTCCCGGAGCGCCGCGAATGCCCGCGCCCTGGTAGTTCAGGCCGATCACATCGAGAGCGGCCGGAAGCGCATTCGTAGGCTGCGCCCAATTCATCGCGCTCGTGGCGGGCCGGCTTGAATCCTCTTCATGCACGATGTCGCACAGCGTCTTGGCCAGGGCGGCCCCGTTGGTGCCTGTAAATTGCTCCCCCACTTCGTTGCCGATGCTCCAGAGCACGACGGATGGGGAATTGCGGTCCCGCCGCAATTGCGCCTGCAAATCCTGCTCGTGCCAGTCAGGAAAAATAAGGTGAAAATCGTTTGTGGTTTTCCGCCGCTCCCACACGTCGAACGCCTCATCCATGACGAGGAAGCCCATCTTGTCCGTCAACTCAAGAAGTTCCGGCGTCGGCGGATTATGGCTCGTGCGAATGGCGTTGCAACCCATCGCCTGCAGCATTTCCAACTGCCGTTGCAACGCGCGATAATTCAACGCCGCGCCGAGCGCTCCGAGATCGTGATGATCGCAAACTCCGTTGAACAAGATGTGTTCGCCATTGATAAAAAATCCAGCATCGGGGTCAAATTTCAGCGTGCGAAATCCAAATGGCGTTTCGTAAGTGTCCATGATTTGGCCCCCCTGCGAAACCGTCGTCACCGCGACGTAACGATTAGGCTGCTGTCGCGGCGGCGGCCCCCAAAGTTTCGGATTGACGATGACTGCGTCACCTTCCGCGACCGATTTGGCGCCGGCCCCAACTTGCACTTGCAACGGCGTGATGATCGCGACCGCACCTCCACTTTTGTGGTCATCCAAGTCAAGAGGAAAAATCCGCGTGGACACACTGACTTCAGCGCTTTGAGGCAAATCGTTTTCGATTGTCGTTACCAGATGGACCACGGCGGATTTTGGGGAAACCTCCGGGGTCGTCACGTGCGTCCCCCAATGGGCGACATGGATGGGCGCGGTCTTCACCAGCCACACGTTCCGGTAAATTCCGCCACCCGGATACCATCGCGATGACTCAGGCGGATTGTCCAGCCGTATGGCGAGGAGATTCTGAGCCCCGGGCCTGACGAACGGCGTAAGATCAATCCGCCACGACGCATAACCGTAAGGCCACCCTCCAACAAGTTCCCCGTTCACCCACACCGCCGCGTAAGACATCGCGCCATCGACATCCAGGTAAATGCGTTTGCCGACGTCGCCCGCGGGGATGGCCAACTTCTTGCGATACCAGCCGACACCCGGACTCGGCAAACGTCCCATTCCGCCACCGCCCGTCGTTATGAACGGCCCCTCTATCGCCCAATCGTGAGGCAAATTCACCTCGCGCCATTCGCTGTCATCAAATCCAGGTTGCGCATACTCGACCTTAATTGGGAAGTCGCCGGTGGGTCTGGCAAATCGGCGCGATGGGTCTTTTATAAATTCATTGCCCGTAGGGAGAATCCATGGCTTCAGCGCCGGGGGTTGGGACGCGGAGTCGTTGGTTCCATCGTAAGTCAAGGCCTGCCCGCTGCCTGCCGGATCATCCTTTTTAAACCGCCAATCGTCATCAATTGAAATCCGTTCCGCCGGCAAATTACCTGGCGATAAAACACCAAGCGCGATTGCAACGATCACGAATGCTCGCGCGGCTTTTAACATAAGCGCACCCCAGGTCATCGGCCAAAAAGTGTCAGATTGATCGCGTTTGCCATAGCATGGTAACCGACTGGATTAAGATGTAGGCCATCGCCGCTGTCGTAGGCCGCACGGAGGCTCTCCAATTTTGCCGGGTCGCGCACAGCGGCGTCAAAATCGATCACGCCGTCGTACAGATTATTGGTGCGAATCCAGGTATTCACGGTCTGGCGCACGGCTTCGTGGCCACGCGAAAAGTACGAACTTCCAGCGAATGGCGTTATGGTGGCGCCGTAGGCAAGAATGTTGCGAGCATGCGCCTTGGCAACGAATTGGTGGTAGGCGTTAATCAGGTTCGTGGACAAAGCCGAACTGCCGGATTTCCTGCTCCCGCCAATATCGTTGACACCCTCGAAAACGATCAACCAGCGCGCGCCGCTTTGCCCGAGCACATCGCGGTCAAACCGCGCCACCGCGGAGGGACCAAGCCCTCCGAAGATTCCGTTTCCGCCAATCCCCATATTCACCACGGCGACCCCCGCCGTCGGTGGATTGGCGGCAAGCCGTCGCGCCAAATCGTCTGGCCAGCGGTCATTGCCATCGGTGGTTGATCCCCGGCCGTCGGTAATCGAATCGCCGAGCACAACCACCCCTTCGCCGCCGTCATTAGCCCAGACATCAATGCCGCACATAATATACCAATGCGCCGTCGTGGCCGCTCCGGGCATGGTTGGCGCGACAACATTATTCCCGGAAAGAATAAAGGACGTCGTGCGAGATCCCGGATGCCCCGTTATCACGGCGCCGGAAATATCTCCGAAAAAAATCGAAATTGCGACATCCGCAAAAGCCGGCAAATCAAAGTCGATCGGATCGGAAAGGACCGCGGCCCCAGGTGGAATCGCGACCACCGGCTTGCCGTCGAACATGAGCGGCTTGTCGGTCGCGGTGTTAATTTCCCCATTCCCCACGCGCCCGCTTCCGGCGGACAACGCGATATGAGCCGCATTTATAGTCACAGAATCCTTGCCAAACGCATTTGAAAAACGCACGCGCAGACGCTTTCCTCCCACAGTCACGCGAGCAAATTGTCGCAGAGTGCTGTTGGCCAAAAGCGCCGGCGGCAAGTTCCGCGCCTCCGTCAACTGCACTCCACAGCCCCACGTCGTCAACCAATGTCCCCCCTCCGCGCCCGCGCCGGGAGCGATGCAACACAACGCCAAAACCACCCATAGACGCACGAAGCCATTCCGGTTCTTTAAATCCATGCTGATCTTTTCACGGAGCACGACGCTCGGCAGTTTTACAAGTAAGAAAGATGAAAATGAACCGGGCCAAAACCGAATTTCTTTGTTATAATATTACGCTTGCAATCCGTTGCAGGATGGGTTCGATTTATTTGGATTTCGAAATATATATTGAAAGGTCTTATGAATTCACTACCGCTTGACTCCGAAGTTTCCCGCCGTCGCTTTCTCAAAACCACCGGCAAGGCCGCCGCCGGCCTTTCAATTCTCGGCGGCCTCAGCATTGAACGTTCGGCTTATGCTGCGGGCGACGACACCATAAAACTCGCCCTCGTCGGTTGCGGCGGCCGTGGCACCGGCGCCGCCGAGGCTGCCCTGCGCACCGGCAATGTGAAATTGGTCGCCATGGCGGATGCGTTTGAAGGCCGGCTGAAGAAGAGCATGGAAATACTCCAAAAAGCCCATCCAGAGAAAGTCGATCCCGATAAACTTGGCCAATACGTCGGACTGGACGCCTACAAAAAAGCGATTGCGGACGCGGATGTCGTGATTTTGGCGACGCCCCCCGGTTTCCGTCCGATGCAATTTGAAGAGGCGGTATCGCAAGGCAAACACGCGTTCATGGAAAAGCCCATGGCGACCGACGCCACCGGTGTGCGCCGTGTCCTCGCGGCCAACGAGGACGCGAAAAAGAAAAACCTCAAAGTGGGAGTCGGCTATCAACGGCATCACCAGCCTGGTTACGTCGAGGCGCACAAACGCATTCAAGACGGGGACATCGGGGACATCCTCGCGATGCGGGTTTATTGGCGGGGCGGCTCGCGCGGCGGACAGGCGAAGCGGCCCGGCGAAACGGAATTGCAGTATCAAATCCGCAACTGGTATTTCTTCACTTATCTTTCCGGCGACCACATCGTGGAGCAACATTGCCACAACATCGACGTGGGAAACTGGTTCAAAGGAACCCATCCGATTCGCGCCAACGGTGTTGGCGGACGGCAATCGCGCACGAGCAAGGAATGTGGCCAGATTTACGACCATCATTACGTCGAATTCGAGTATGCCGACGGCACATATATGTTCAGCCAATGCAGCCAATTCCACTCCAAGTGGGGCAAGGTTGCGGAGGCGCTTCTCGGTTCGAAGGGAACGGCGGACTTCAATAACGACCGCGGCGGATTCGTCATCAAAGGCGCAAATCCGTGGCGTTTCACCGGCGAGAAAACAGACCCTTACTACCTGGAGCACGTCGCTCTTTTCGGAGCCATTCGCAACGGCACGCCTTACAACGAGGCCGATTACGGGGCGCACAGCACGATGACCGCCATCATGGGCCGGATGGCGACCTACTCCGGCGGCGAAGTTGAGTGGGAAGACGCCTTTAACTGCCCCGTCGCGCTGATGCCCGCCGAGTTGACATGGGAGAGCCAGCCTCCGGTGATGCCGGACGCCGATGGCAATTATCCCCAGGCGCACCCCGGCATAACGCTCGCGTGCGAAGATTTTTCCAATCCCAATCCCAAACCCCAGATCTGATGCGGGTCTGAATCAGTTGAGTTAGACAAAAATATTAACTATGAAGCACGGAATTCTAATGCACGAAAAAGGCGACGATGTCGGCGTCGCGGTTGAAGATTTAAAAAAGGGCGGCAAAATCGGCGCGGTCACGCTTGAGGGCGAGAACGTCGGGGCTGTCAAGCTGCTGCAAGATGTCCCGCTCGGGCACAAAGTGGCGATGCGCGACATGGCCAAAGACAAGCCGGTCATCAAGTATGGCCGTCCCGTCGGAAAAGCCGTCGCCGCAATTTCCAAGGGATCTCACGTTCACACCCACAACGTCAAAACCCTCAGATGGAGCGTATAGTATAATGAAAGCTGAAAAATTGAAGTTGACAGGTTTTAAGCGTCCCGATGGCCGGTTCGGCATACGCAATCACGTCGTCATCCTGCCGGTGGATGATATTTCCAACGCCGCCGCCAATGGCGTCGCCTCCCTCATCAAAGGGACGATGGCGCTGCCGCATGCCTATGGCCGTCTGCAATTTGGTGAGGACCTTGAATTGACCTTCCGCACCCTCGCGGGCACGGGACGCAACCCGAACGTTGCCGCCACGATCGTCATCGGCATCGAGCCGAAGTGGACCGAGCGAATCGTCAAGGAAATCGCCAAAACGGGGAAGCCGGTCGCCGGTTTCAGCATCGAACGGCACGGTGACTTGCGGACCATCGAAGCGGCCTCGCGCAAGGCCCTCGAATTTGTCCAATACGCCACCGAGCTTCAGCGGGAACCTTTTCCCGTCAAGAAACTGCTGATGTCCACCAAGTGCGGCGAGTCCGATACCACCACGGGCCTTTCATCCTGCCCGACCGTTGGCCGGGTGTTCGAGCGGTTGATCGCCGCCGGCGCCACGCTTATTTTTGGCGAAACCAGCGAATTGACCGGGGGCGAGGACATCATCCAATCCCGTTGCGTCAACGAGAAGGTTCTCGGAGATTTCAACCGCATGTTCCACGGCTACACTGAATTGATCAAAAGCCAGGGCGTCGATTTGCTCGGATCACAGCCGACGGAAGGAAATATTCGCGGCGGCCTGACGACCATCGAGGAGAAAGCGATGGGTAACATCGAGAAAATCGGCCGCTGCAAAGTGAGCTCCGCGCTTGAGCCAGCCGTCGAGCCGGACGGCGCCGGGCTGCATTTCATGGATTCCTCCAGCGCCGCCGCGGAGATGGTGACATTGTGCGGGGCCGCCGGTTCAGTGGTCCATTACTTCCCAACGGGGCAGGGGAACGTCATCGGCAATCCGATTGTGCCCGTGATCAAACTCTCCGGCAACCCGCTGACGCTCTCCACGATGTCCGAGCATATCGATGTCGATTTGACAGGCATCCTGCGAATGGAAATGACGCTCGACCAGGCCGCCGACGCCGCGATGACCGTCCTCGAACGCACGATCAACGGACGTTTGACTGCCGCCGAGGGATTGCGTCACGACGAGTATGTCCTGACCAAGCTCTATCGGAGCGCCTGACCGGTTTTGCCCATGGACATCCTGATTTCCGAGGAACTGGACGCGCCGTCCATTCGCCGCCTTTGTGACAAGTACAAAGTGGTGAGTGACGGCGCGCTATGGAAAGACCCCGCGAAGCTCAAACAAGCCATCGCCGAGGCGCGGACCATCATGGTCCGCAATCAAACGCAATTGACCGCCGACGTCCTTGGCGCAGCGCCGAAACTCATCGGCATCGGCCGCGTCGGCGTGGGTCTGGACAACATTGACATGGCAGCGGCGAATGGAAAGGGAATCGTAGTCATCGCCCCGCTGGATGCAAACGCGACCAGCGTGGCTGAACTTGCTTTCGGTTTCATCCTCGCCCTTGCCCGGAGAATTCCAAGGGCCGACCGTTCCACAAAGTCCGGCGGATGGGACCGAAAAAACTGCACTGGCGCGGAAGTGGACGGTAAAACCGTCGCCATATGCGGATTCGGCCGAATCGGCCGCAAGGTGGCGATGTACGCCCGCGCCTTCGGAATGAAGGCCATTGCGTACGATCCCTTTGTCAAACAGGATTCACCCGCTCTTTTGGAAACCGGCGCAACGCTTGCCGGTTCGTTGGAGGAAGCCCTTGCCGCCGCCGATTTCATCAGCGTCCACTCCCCCTTGACGCCGGAAACCAGGCACATGTTCAACCGCAGTCTCCTGGCGAAAGTGAAGCCCGGCGCATGCCTGATCAACACCGCGCGCGGAGGAGTAGTGGACGAAGCCGCCCTGACAGAGGCTCTCCGATCCGGCCATCTAGGCGGCGCTGCGCTGGACGTGCGCGAAAAGGAGCCGCCGGTCCTAGGCGAGTTGGAAAAAATGGAAAACGTCATTCTGGCTCCTCACATCGCCGCCTTCACCCTCGAAGCGCAGACGCGAACCTACGAAGCGGTCGCCGGCGACATCGACCGTTTACTGAGCGGCGAGCCGGCAAAAAATTTCGTCAACCGCCCAAAGCCGGAAGCGCGGGGTTAGGCTGATTGCCAATAATAATTTCTACCATTTCTCTTTCCGCTCTTCGTGTTCTTCGAGTCCTTCGTGGTGACCCTCCCGATCGCTACATGGCATCCGGGCTTGATACCAGCAAAACGGCGGGGTCGCATCTTAACTTTTAACTATTCGATTAATTCATTCATTCGTTCCAAAAAGACAGTGCCTATTGTTCTCGTGGATGAGTCGAACGAAATAGCTTTGACGGCGTGCCGGCACTTGAACGAAGATCGGGGCCGTCATCACCTCCTATGAAATGGCGCTTTGCACTGTGGTTCGTGGCTGTCGCAATTGTTCCCGGCTCGCTCCGGGCCGATAATTGGCCGCAATGGCGCGGGCCGCAACGGGACGGGATTTCCCATGAAACGGGCCTGCTCGGTGAATGGCCCAGGGAAGGACCAGGTCTATTGTGGAAAGCCGATGATATCGGGCGCGGTTATTCGACACCTGCTGTGGTCGGCGACCGGCTGTTCATGATGGCCAACGAAGGGCTGGACAATGAATTTGCCGAGGCGCTGGATGCAGCCAGTGGCAAGCGCGTTTGGTCCACTCGCATTGGCAAGGTGGGCAATCCCGAACAGCAGCCCAACTTCCCCGCCGCGCGCTCAACCCCGACCGTCGATGGCGATGCCCTCTACGTCCTCAGTTCGGACGGTGATTTGGCATGCCTTGAGAGCAAGACCGGCCACATCCGGTGGCAAAAGAACCTGCGCGCCGAATTCGGAGGAAAACCTGGCGTATGGGCTTACGCCGAATCGCCCTTGGTGGATGGCGGCGCGGTCGTTTGCGCGCCGGGCGGCAGCGAGGCGACGGTGGTGGCGTTGCACAAGGACACAGGCGAACTGATTTGGAAGTGCGCGGTGCCAGAGGGCGACGACGCGGCTTTTTCTTCGACGATTGTCGTGGAAGCGGATGGCCTGCGCCAGTACGTGCGCTTGCTGACGAAGGGCTTGGTTGGAATCGAAGCCAAGTCTGGGCGCTTATTGTGGCGTTACAGCAAGCCAATCAGCCGTTATGCGGCGAACATTCAGACGCCCCTGGCCAGTGGCGATTATATTTTCTGCTCCGCTACTGGAACGGGCGCCGGACTTATCAAACTCAAAGCCGACGGGAGCAAGATCGAACCGGAACAGATTTATTTCAAGGCCGACTCTCCAACGGCCATCGGAGGCGTCGTTAAAGTGGGTGATTACTTATATGGGACTACGGCCGACGCGCTGCTATGTGCCGATTTCCAGACCGGCCAAACCAGATGGAAGGAACGGTCCCTGGGCGCCGCGTCGCTTTGTTACGCGGAAGGCCGCCTCTACCTGCACGGCGAAAATGGCGAGGTTGCACTTGTTGAGGCGACGCCCGAAGGTTACCATGAAAAAGGCCGCTTCACTCCGTCAGGAGAACCTTCCCATCCCAACCAAATGGAAAAAGCCTGGGCCTACCCGGTAGTCGCCAACGGCCACCTCTACATTCGCGACCATGGCGACCTGTGGTGTTATGCTGTCAAAGCGCCCACTGGCCAGTAGGATTGAAAAGGCGGCGGCGGGGTCGCATCTTAACTTTTAACTATTCGATTACTCGGGGGGCGTCGGGGTCGCATCTTAACATTTAACTATCCTATTCAGATTTAGTGTGAAGACCTCTTGCGAATGTGGCGTAGCGGCATTAGGTTGCGCTCTGAAATGAGCGTTCAAGAGATCAAAGAAGCCGTGCAACATCTCTCACTTGAAGAGCGGGCTGAAATCGCCGCCTGTCTTCATTCCTGGGATAATGACGTTTGGGACGAACAGATGAAGCGGGATGCGGCTTCCGGCAAATTCGCCAAACTCATCGCAGAAGTGGACGCCGATATTGCCAAAAACAATTTCCACGACATGTCGTGATTTCGCGATCTCACTCGCGCTTTTGGAAATGTTTCAACACGTTGCCTGAGGATGTGCAACGGATTGCAAAGGAAAAATTTCGGCTTTGGAAACAGGATTGTTTTCATCCCTCGCTCCATTTTAAACCGTTGAACGACGACATCTGGTCCGTCCGTGTCAACCAGAATTATCGGGCGCTTGGGCGGCGCAAAGGGGGTTTGATTGTATGGTTCTGGATCGGCACTCATGCCGAGTATGACAAGTTGGTCTAATGCCCCGCTGAAGCCACGTGGTGTCGGAACGGATCCCGTTAAGACGAGGTTCAGACAAACTGCAGCTTTTGGATGTTCCGCCCGCTCAAAGGCTGCACGACGCAAACCAGCGCCACCAAACCCACTTCTGACAACAAAAGATGGCGCGCGAACCACAAAAAGCATTGTTCGTAGATGTTAATTCGCATTGCTACGAAGATCGCGATGACTCCCGTGGTGAACAGCAGGGGCGCGTAAACCGCCAGCAAGACCCGCCAATGGCACTGAGTGCGGGTGTTGTGCTGGATCGCAAGCTTTTGGATCCGTTTGACCGCGAACAAATGATAGGCGGCTACCAAATAAATGCACAGGATTCCCGCCCACGTCATCCAAGCTGCAAACACGATCGGCTCGGGGCCAATGGGAATCCCTTCCGAACCGAAATCCAATTTCTGAATCAATGGGGCGAGGGCCTGATTGAGGAGGAGTGGACCTATCAGAATAACCAACTGCGCCATGCGTTCGGCCCGGAGAAAAATGCGGCGATCCAGTGCGCGTGTGAAAAAGAATTCAATCAATTGCCCAGCCGGCATTCCGGTCACAAACTCCAGCAGGATCGGTGTTAACAGAACCAGCAAAAACATGTAAACCGCGCAACCGGCGGCGATTTGAATCCCAAAAAAGTCCTGCTTGGTATGCCCTTCTGCCTGTAGGCCCTGCCATAGGGCAGAATTGAAGATGCTGATGAAATGCAAGACGCCAGTCGCCAGGCCCAGCCAGACAAGCAGGGGAAAAACACCGAATCGGCGGATTCCCAGGAAGAGAGCGAACAACGATAAAAATGGACGTCGGGTTTTCATAGGTTTAGAAAATTTCAGATTCCTCGTATTTTCTTCCGGAAAAAAGTTGTACCGCCGCGAACATGAGAAGCAACACAATCGGCACCGCTAGAACATGGGCTGCGAA
>DATAXU010000251.1:0-12955 GCA_036272955.1 Verrucomicrobiia bacterium | reverse complement strand
ATTTTGGTGACCGCCGGCGGACAGTATGGAGCAAATACGATGGAGGTGACCAAGGGCCTCGAACGGGCGCTGGACGAAATGAAGCCTGCGTTTGAATCGGAAGGGATCGAATATGTGCCGTCATTGCATCGGCCGGCGCGGTTCATCGAGAACGGATTGCGGAACGTGCGGTCATCGTTGCTGGTGGGCGGGGTGTTGATCGCGGTTGTGTTACTGCTGTTTCTGCTGGATTTGCGGACGGCATTTATTTCATTCGCGTCCATACCGCTTTCGCTTTTGTCGGCGGTGATCGTGCTGGACCATTTCGGGGCGACGATCAATACGATGACCCTGGCGGGATTCGCGGTGGCGATCGGAGTGGTTGTGGACGATGCCATTATTGACGTGGAAAACATCATGCGGCGTTTGCGGGAAAACCGCGCGGCGCCAAATCCGCGCCCGGTGTTTTCGGTGGTTTTGGATGCATCGCTTGAAGTGCGAAGCGCGGTGGTGTACGCGACATTTATCGTGGCGCTGGTGTTTCTGCCGGTGCTGGCAATGAGCGGCGTGCAGGGGAGATTTTTTGCGCCGCTGGCGGCGTCTTTCCTCCTGGCAACCCTGGCGTCGCTTGCTGTGGCGGTGACGGTGACGCCGGCGCTGTGCCTGCTGATGTTTTCACGGATCAAACCCCATGCCGAGCCGGGGTATCTCCAGCGGCTCAAGCAATGGCATCGTGGCGCGCTGGAAAAGATCAGCCGGCATCCGTGGGTGCTGGTGGGCGTGATCGTAGTCCTGGTCGCGGGCGCCGTTGCGACGTTGCCGTTTTTCGGCGGCGAATTTCTGCCGGAATTTCGTGAAGGACATTTTGTGGCGCAAGTCGTGACTGTGCCCGGAACGTCGTTGCCAGAAATGCGGCGGCTGGGGATTTTGATTGGGCGCGAATTGGAGAAGATTCCTGAAATCAAATCGGTGGAACAGCAAATTGGCCGGGCGGAGATGGGCGAGGATACGTGGGGGCCGAACCAAAGCGAACTGCACATCGAATTGAAGCCGCTCTCGGGGAGAGAGGAGGCGAAGGTGGAAGACCAAATCCGCGACACGCTCGGGAAGTTCCCCGGCATCGGCTCGAGTTTGACGACTTTTCTGGGCGACCGGCTTGGAGAGACGCTTAGCGGCGAAACGGCGCAGGTCGTCATTAATATTTTTTGCGATGACCTGGACATCGCGGACCGGAAGGCGCGACAGATCGAGGCTCTGCTGCATTCCATTCCGGGCGCGGATGACATTGAACTTACGGCACCGCCCGGGACGCCGATCCTGGACGTCAAGCTGCGCCCGGATCGATTGACGCAGTTTGGCTACCGACCGGTGGAGGTCCTCGATGCCATGGACCTGGCGTATGCGGGGGAAACGGTAGGCCAGTTGTATGACGGCAGCCGGGTGTTTGATGTGGAATTGATCCTGGATCCCGCGTTGCGGAAATCGCCGCAGGAATTGGGTTCGCTGCTGGTGCAAAACAGCGAAGGGTTGCGGACGCCGCTGAGGGAACTTGCGTTCATTACCACGGGGATGGGGCGCAATTTGATCTCGCACGAGGGAGCGAGACGCCGGCAAACGGTGACGTGCAATACGCATGGGCGGGACGTGACTTCGGTGGTGGCGGACATCAAGCGCGCGGTGGCGGCGAAGGTGGAGTTGCCGCGCGGGGCATATATTGTCTATAGCGGGGCGGCGGAGCAGCAGGCGGCGGCGGAACGGGAATTGATTCTCTACTCGGGCGTGGCGGCGGTGGGCATTATTCTGTTGTTGGGGATCGTGTTTAACAATGGACGGAACCTGCTGCTGGTTTTGGCGAACGTTCCTTTTGCGCTGGTGGGCGGCGTGCTGGCCGCGTTTGTGAGCGGTTACTTTAGCGAGGCGGGAGCCACGATGTCGCTTGGAACGTTAGTGGGGTTTGTGACGTTGTTCGGCATTACGGCGCGCAATTCGATCATGATGATTTCGCATTTCGAACATCTGGTCCGAGTGGAGGGAATGACGTGGGGGATGGAAGCGGCGTTGCGCGGGGCGAGTGAACGACTCGCGCCCATCCTGATGACCGCGCTGGTGACGGCGCTGGGGTTGCTGCCGCTGGCGCTTGGTTCGGGCGAAGCGGGGCGCGAAATCGAAGGGCCGATGGCGCTAGTCATCCTGGGGGGATTGTTTACGTCAACGCTTCTGAATTTGCTGGTGCTTCCGACGCTGGCGTTGCGGTTCGGAAAGTTCGATTAATCGGGGTAGCCGTCGGGGTGCGCTTTGTGCCAACGCCAGGCGTCCGTGATGATCTGCTCCAGTTTCGGGTATTGCGGTTTCCAACCTAATTCGCGAATCGCTTTTTGGGCGGAGGCGACGAGCCGGGGAGGGTCGCCGGGGCGGCGGGGTTTTTCAACGGTCGGGATTTTGCAACCGGCGATTTTTTCACAGGCGTTGATCACTTGCCGCACGGAATAGCCATCGCCATTGCCAAGGTTGTAGAAGCCTTGCCCGCCGGGCTGGAGCGCGAGGATGTGGGCCTGGGCGAGGTCAATAATATGGATGTAATCGCGAATGCAGGTGCCGTCGGGCGTCGGGTAATCCGTCCCGAAAATTTCACAGTGAGGAGCGCGACCGAGGGCGACTTGAAAAACATTCGGGATGAGGTGGGTTTCGACACGGTGATGCTCTCCGAAAGTTTGGCTGGCGCCGGCGGCGTTGAAATAACGGAAGGCCACGAATTCCAGGCCGTGGATGCGATGATACCACTGCAACATTTTTTCGAACATCAGTTTGGATTCGCCGTACGGATTGATGGGACGCTGCGGGATGTCCTCGGTCATGGGGACGGAATCGGGCGGGCCGTACGTGGCGCACGTGGAGCTGAAAACAAATTTTTTAATGCGGTTGGCTACGGCGGCGTCGAGGAGCTTCAGGCCGTTGGCGACGTTGTTGCGGAAATACTTTGACGGGTTGACCATCGATTCACTCACGAGCGCGTGCGCGGCGAAATGAACGATGGCATCGGGCTTGGCATCGCGCACGGCTTCGTCAACGTTGTCGCGATCGCTTAGGCGGGCGAGGATGAAGACCGCGCGGTTGTCCACGGCGGAGCGATGGCCTTCGCTCAGGTTGTCATAGACGGTGACGTTGTGGCCGGCGTCCAGGAGTTGTTCGACGCAGATTGACCCGATATAGCCGGCGCCGCCGGTTACGAATACATTCACGGGTGGAAGGTAAGCAAATGACCGACGGCGCTCAATGGAAAAGCCGAAGTGAGAAATTCGTCAAAAATCGTCTAAAAACCCTACGGTACGATTTTTAGTTTTCCAGGCGGAAGAAGACGGCTGGATTGGCCTTGTTGATCGGGATAACAACCGAATTGGTGGCGGCTGAACCGCTGACGTCCGTCCAATTCGTAGTCAGGCCGGTGCTGTTGGTTTGGGCCTGCAAGGTATAGCCGGTGTAGCTTAAGGGCCAACTCAAGGTGAGATTCCCTGCGCTGACGCTGTAAACGATGTTCGTGGGGGTGGTCGGAAGGCCGCCGCCGATTACGCTCAGGACACCGGTGGCGGGGGTGAATTGCCAGCTTAATCCCGCGCCCGGCGCGGGCGAGATGCTTGTGAAGTTTCCGCTGACGGTTGTCGCGGGGAACACATGGAAGCTGTCGCCGGTGGCGAGGGCGCCGCTGATGTTGGAAACGGTCAGGGTGCCGCCGTACGTGATGCTGGTCGGCCCTGCAACCTGACTGCTTGTGTCCAGCGCCTTATTGACCGTGATCAGTGTGCTGCCCGCCAGCGCAAGGGTGTTGTTGATGGTCAATGTGCCGAGTGGCGCGCCGGGAGAGAACGTGCCGGCTGCTCCGACATTGACCGGGCCGGCGATCGTGCCGGTGCCGCCGAGGGTTCCGCCGGAGACGGTGGTTGAGCCGGTGTAAGTGTTTGCCCCGCTTAATGTTAATGTGCCGGGGCCCTCCTCGGCAATGCTGATCGTGTTCGTTACGTCGTCAATGCCCCCGGCAACCAAAATAGAGCCGCTGCCCTCGAAGTTCAGGGTTTGGGGGTCGGCGGTGGTAAATGTGATGGAATTGGTTGAGGTTCCGAGGGTTAGGAGGCCGCTCGCGGACTCGATGTTATACTGGGAGCCGCCGCTGCCGAAAGTGATGTCGCCGGCAAGGGTGTTGGTGCCAGCGCCGTTGAGAATCGCGGGAATGCCGGGGGAGCGTCCGCTTATTGTAAAGTCCTGTGTGACAACGACATTTCCGTTGGTGCCAATCAACTCGAAGGTTGAGGCGCCGCCAAGGGTGTTTCGAATGGCGATTGGGGAAACGACATCGGCAATGGCGGCGCTGGTGGTGACAATCAAAGTGCCGTCGTTGTTGGCGTTGGCGTCGGAATCCACGTTGAGCGTGCCGCTGAAGGTGTTGGAGCCGGAGAGGACCAGGGTCCCGGAATCGCTCTTGGTAAGGGTGCCTGAGCCGGTGATCTGGTTGGAGAGCACGAGAGTCATGCCGGAGGCGACGTCGATATCGCCGGTGCCGCTGACGTCGAAGTCGCGGAGGGTGTCCGCGAAGGTGATGTTGCTGATGACCCCCAATGTGCCCCCGTTAAATTCGACGAAGTTCGGGTTGGCGGCCAGAGGACCGAGGGCGGTTGAAGAGGAGATGCTGAGGGTGCCGCCGTTGAGCATCGTGCCGCCGGTGAATGTGTTGGTCGGCGCAATGGTCCAAGTGCCTGCGCCCTCTGAGGTTAGGGCGGCCGGGCCGAGATTCAACGGGCCGGTGATGGTGCCCGCGCCGCCTGAGGCGGCGCTGAGGAACAGGTTGGTGCCTGGGGCGGTGATGCCGGCTGCGTTGGTCAGATAAAGGGTCGCACTGCCATCGACGGCAATTTCCGTGTCAGCGGTGAGCGTGATCGGATTGGCGACATAGGAGACACCCGCGCCTCCTTTTTCAAGCGCGCCGTTGCCGGCGTTGCCTGTGCCCGCCAGGGAGATGGGTTTCGTGGCGAAATTGACGTTGGCGGTGATGTAAAGCTGCGCGCCGTTGCTGACTGTGACGGCGGCGGCGCCGCTACCGAGGGAGTTGGAATTCTGCACTTGCAGCGAGCCGCTGTAAACGATTGTCGGGCCGGTGTAACTGTTGCTTCCGGTCAGGGCCAGGGAACCAAACCCCGCCATATCGACGGAGCCGCCTGCGATGCTGCCGGAAAGGGTGACGGCGCCGGATCCGAGATTGGAGATGCTGCCGGTGCCGGGAATGTTGGCCGCCAGGGAATATGTCCCGCTGAGGTCGAAAGCCAGGGTGGCGTTGTTCGTGACATGCCCTGTTCCCAATGAACCGGTCACGCCGCCATTCACCGGGCCGCCGACCTGAAGCACGCCGCCGCTGATGACCGTTGGGCCGGTGTAGGTGTTGTTATTCTCAACAATCAACGTGCCGGAACCGCTCTGGGTCAGGCTTCCTGTTGCGATGTAGCCGTTTCCGGCAAAGTCGTAGGTTTGCGAGGCGTTCACGGTCACCGAACCCGGAGAGACGGGGACGTCTATGTTGATGTTCGGGTTGTCAGAGCCGGTATTGTCGAAAGTGACAGCATCGCCGGAGAAGAAATCCACTGGCGATCCCGAGTCGAGCCAATTGGGGGTGTTGTCCGTGTCCCAAATATTCGCGCTGCCGTCGCCCTTCCAAATGAGGTTTTGCGGGACGTGCGTGACGACGAGTCCGATTGTCTTTGTGGCGGTATTATTCGTGACCGTGAAGCCGAGGGGCGGCGTCAGATTCGCGGCGCTGCCGGAGAATGAGCCGTAACTCAAGAGGGTGTAGGTGCCCAATCCGGGCGCGCCGTCGATCAGGTTCACGGTGATCGCGGTGGGTCCGGCGATATCGAGATTGCCGGTGACTGCGATTAAATCATTGGTTCCTTCGCCGGCTGTGGTGACGTTCGCCAGGCCGAAATCGAGGTTACCGCTGCCGTTGAGCGTCAGATTGCCGTTGATTGTCGATGTTCCCGCCGAGCCGGTGGCAAGGTATCCCGCGCCGATGATTGCGGACGGGGCGTCGGAAACATTCCCGATGATTGTGCCTTCGCCGGAGAAGCCGCCAGCAGAGGGGAGCGTCAAACCGCTGGATAATGCGGAGACGTTCAAAGTCGCGTTGGAGGCGACAACGATGTTGGTGCTGCCTGCAAGGGCACCCGAAGGGCCCAAGACCAGTACGCCGTTGCTGACAAGGGTTGTGCCGCCGTAATTGGCGCTGGAGTCAAATGTAAGCGTGCCCGAGCCGAGCTTGATTAGGCCGCCGATGTTGCCGTCGCCAAACGAATCGGCGAAAGTGACGTTGTTTGCTCCGACGTCGAAAGTTCCGGTCCCGCCAAAATTAATCGGAATGCCAATCGCCGAAATGTCCAAAGTGTTCCCAGGCTCCCATTGAAGACCGCCGTTGGTGAAGGTGATGGACGAAATGCCGCTGGGGCCCAACGGCAGATTGGCGAGGGACGAGAAACCCAGCTCGCCACCGTTCAGTTCGAGAGGCCCGGTGATCGAGTTGTTGCCGGCGAGAATCAAAAGGCCGCCCCCTGATTCGGCAAGGCCGTTTGTACTGTCGAGGGTGAGATCGAGAGTGGCGATGCTATTGGTGACCGCGATGTTCGGCACGATTGGCAGACCATTATTATTGAGGGACAAAATGCCGCCGCCGGTGCTGTTGAGCACCCAGGTGTTTGTGCCGCCGGTGACGGTGCCGAAATTCATCGCGCCAATGTTGCGGGACGTGTCCAGGGTCACGGTGGGGTCAGTGCCGGGAAAGCTCGCAATAAAGCCGGAGCCGTTTGCGGGGACGCCATTCAACCAATTGTTGGTGTCACTCCAGTTACCGCTGTTGGCACTGGTCCAGATGCCATCTCCGAAACTGCCGAAAGTCACCGTTACGTTGCTGAAGGACATGGCGTTGGCGGTGGAATTGCCGGTGAAAACTGAGCCGCCTTTTAAAAATCCAACGGTGTCAAAGTTGAAGCCTACCTGAGCTGTGGCGGTTGTATTGGTGTAGCGGCCGGCGGAAATAAAAGCATTTCCCGAGAGGCCTTGGATCGTCCAACATATCAAGTTTGCGGTGGGACTCAGATACGTAACCGAGAGTGTGTAGGCGATAGGTCCCGCCTGAGAGCCGGCAACGAATGTACTGCCGCCCGAGCCTGCATTATTTGCGGAACCAGCGGTGGAAAAGACGGCAGTGTTTGGGATCTTCTCCTCATAAAGCAAGTTCTGGCCTCCCGCATTAGGAACGGCCATTAATACGCCCGCCCAATCTGTATCCGAAGTGTTTGTGCCCTTGTAAACGAGTCCGAAGCGGAATTGCAGGTTGGCATAGGCGACGCTTCCGGTAATGGAGACCTGCGCGGTCATGGTTACCGTATCGCCCGGCTTGGCGAGGGTTATCGTCGTGCCAATGGGGGAGTAGCCGTAGAGGTTGTTGGCCTCGTTGATGCCGTTATTTGTGTAGGATGGCGACGATGTATTGGCGCCCACGATGCCCCAATTGACGTTTGTCGAGGCGGTCGCGGGGTCATTGACCCAATTGTCGGGAGTGTAGGTCGCGGTGACTTGCGCCTGGGCGGAAACCATTCCGCACGCCATACCGAGGAGGGTCAGAAGTCGGAGGGTTTTTTTCATGGTGGATTTGGTATTGTTTCCAGAGACAAAGCCAGCCTGCTTGAGCGTTGTGGTAAAGGCCATGGTCGTATCATTACTGGGGGCGAATGGAGGGTCAATTACCCGTATGGGTGATAATGGGTGGGTACCCCTTCCATCGCATCCGTGTAGGCCGTCAAAGAGTCAGAGGAAACTTGCGCACGCTTTTTCATCCGGGCCGCAAGATCGGCGATAACGGTTTTTGCGTGGTAAGCATCGGGTTTACGAACGGTGAAAGACGGAATGAGCTTGGAGTCAGCGTCCAGCGTAATGAACGTCCAGACATCCCCGTAAGCACCGACGCGCACCGCGTTTTTGCACTTTGCGCCGATGAACCCCCAAATCTCATCAACCTCTATGTGGCTGCAATTCAGGCCGTGCATTTTGCCGCCTGCAATTTTCTCGCACGCCTCACCAACACGAGCGCCAAGCCGCATGATCGTATCGCGGTGAATTCCCGTCATGCATTCAATGCCGCGAATGCTGTTGCCCTCGGCGAGCATCGAAACCGCCATCGTCTTTTTTCGCGTTTAATTCGTTCGCCATAAATTTCTTTTGACTTTTTGAATCAAGTATGATATTATTCAAATCATGTCAACGGGAAAAAACAAAAAAGTTTCCGGTCGTGGCGGTGCTCGGCCCGGTGCCGGGCATCCAAAAACCGGGATTACGAAGAAAAAAATTTGTGTTTCCGTAACCGAAACACTGTGGGATACTGCCGTCTCAATATGGCGAAAACAGCAATCGGAACCGCGCAAATCAAAATCATCACAATTGGTGAACGTGCTGGTAACTGCTTACGCTAAAACAGACGGCGGCATCTTGAAAATGGAGGCTGCGATATGACTGCAATACTCAAACCTGCTATATTACGATGGGCGCGAAGTAATGCCGGACTTACGGAATCCGAACTTGCTGAAAAACTCCGTGTTAGCACAAATGTTATTAAGAATTGGGAAACCACGGGAGAGATTAAGATTAAATTCATACAAAAGGTTGCCGATGCCACTCGAACCGCATTCGGCTATTTATTCCTGGACGAGCCGCCTCAAACCGATCTCCCAATTGCTGACTTTCGTCGCACAAACAGCTCTCAATTAACTCCGACTAGTAATCTATTGGAGGCGATTTACGACGCCCAATTAAAGCAGGCTTGGTATAAGGATTATTTAGTTGCCAACGGGGCGATGCCGCTTGGATTTGTCGGGTCATGCACGTTAGACATACCGCACAAGGACACGGCTAATGACATACGCAAAGCATTGGGCATTGGGCCGCGGATTGCTGAGGTAGCAAGAAAGTGGGAAGACGCGATTCGATGTGCCACCGAAGCTGTTGAAGACAATGGTATTATAGTCCTTCGATCTGGACACATTAGGGGTGATACATCTCGCACTCTATCTGTTGATGAGTTTAGAGGATTTGCCTTGGTTGACGATTATGCACCGCTGATTTTTATTAACGGGGCCGACGCCCCAGCGGCGCAGCTTTTTACAATTGCCCACGAACTCGCTCACATCTGGGTCGGAAAAACCGGAGTATCAAATCTCGATAAGACATATTCCACTGGCGGAAGAGTCGAGATTTATTGCAATACTGTGGCGGCGGAAGTTCTCTTACCAATTGAAGAACTCAAATCTTCATGGAAAGGAGGGATTGGCGATATTTCCGATGTTAACAGGATTTCAGATAAATACAAAGTAAGCAGAATTGTCGTAGCTCGGCGGGCACGCGACGCCGGACTAATGACAGAAGAACAATTTGACGGTATTTACAGGATGATCTCCGTTAAAAAATCTTCTGGCGGAAATTACTATACTAATGAAGCTTATCAAAATAGCCGGCTATTTTCCATAGCATTAGTGCAAGAAACGATCTCCGGTCGCATCTCGGAAGGGGATGCAATGCGTTATCTTGGAATCAAAAAGGCAGATACGTTTAAAAACTACGCCAATTCTCTTAAAGAGGGAATGGAATGGCATACTTATTAGATTCTAGCACTCTGATTGACGCCAAAAATCGCTATTACGGGTTTGGCATATGTCCCGGCTTTTGGCAATGGTTGTCTCGGGCCAATGCGGACGGAATCGTGATTAGTATAGATCAGGTTCGCGACGAACTAATGCAACGGCAAGACGATCTGACAAGATGGTGTAAAAACAGGAAGTCGTTTTTTGTCGATACCAAAGATGGAAAGACGGTCAATAGTCAGAGAATACTGGCTGGCTGGGTTACCGGAAGCTACGGAGCCGCAGCGCAGTCAGTATTTTTTAAGGCGGCTGATTTCACGCTTGTAGCGCACGCGCACGCGTATAACCACACTGCCGTAACTGGGGAAGTGGCGGCTTATGGTGCCCAAGTAAAAATACCCAATGCGTGCAAAGAGATGGCGGTCCCGCATGTAACGGTCTTTCAAATGTTATCCAATGAAAGGGTGAGATTCAATTTGGCGCAACCGCTCAATGCCAAAGACGCGATAATCACGCCACAATCGTTGAAAATTTCAAGAAAAAAAATTAGGACACTACCAATACGCGCAGCCTGTTGCGAAAAGTGGGGGCGTCCGACATACTGAACCTCCAGTCAAGCATGATTACGCGTTCTCAGTCCGTGCCCGCCTTCGCTGCGCTTCGGCGCGGCCTTCGGCCCGGTTTTGGGGTTCTTGCTGTGGTGCTGGCCATGGGCCGGGCCTCGGCGGAAACGACA
This sequence comes from Verrucomicrobiia bacterium, assembly GCA_036272955.1. Lineage (GTDB taxonomy): Bacteria > Verrucomicrobiota > Verrucomicrobiia > Limisphaerales > Palsa-1400 > DATAUD01. The sequence goes on along the minus strand of DATAXU010000251.1, from coordinate 2,575 downwards.
GTCCTCACCAATGCGATTACGGTTCGTGCGCTTTCGGCGGAACGCGCGGCGCTCCATCTGCCGGTCCGGCTTCGGGGCGTTTTTATGGGGCAAACCGGGTCGCTGGACCAAGGTTTTGTCATTTCTGATGATGGGGAGGGGGTTTATGTCGAGGGCGCGGTGTCCAATATCGTGCGCGGCGATATTATCGAAGTTACCGGGGTGACGGATCCTGGCGGGTTTGCGCCGTTTGTGCAGGCGCGGACTGTGCGGAAAGTGGGCGAGGGGCAAATCCCGGCGCCGCTGAATGTGGGGCTGGGGGAGTTGAGCAACGGAGGGCTGGACGCGCAGTGGGTGGAGGTTTCGGGCATCGTGCGGAGTTGCGAACCGATGCCGGCCAGCGAACGTCCGGTCCCGCCGCCGGGAACCATTGTCCAGAGCAAAGCCATCGACTCGTGGAGCAAACGCAAATTTAAAATGACCCTCGCCTCGGGCGATGAGCGGGTGGCGGTGCAGGTCAATGACGAACTCAAACCTGAAATTTATATTGACGCCGAAGTGCGCGTTCGGGGGATTTGCTTCAGCCAGCACAACACCACGCGGCAGTTTCTCAATCCGTTGCTGCTGGTGCCGAACGGGGTGGAGGTGGTCGTGGAAAAGCGGCCGCAGCCCGACGCGTTTAGTATTCCGGCGCGGGCAGTGGCGAGTTTGATGGAGTTTAATCGGCAGGCCAATTTTGGGCATCGGGTCCATGTCCGCGGCGTTGTCACGTATCATCGGCCCGGGGAGTTTCTCTGGTTGCGTGATCATGACCGCGGGTTGCGGGCGGAAAGCCGTCAAGCTGAGCTTTTGCAGCCGGGGGATGAAGTCGATGTGGCGGGTTTTCCGGGTCGCGGGCAGTACACGCCGGTGCTGGAAGATGCGGTTTTTCGGAAAATTCTCCCCGGCCCGCTGCCCGCGGCATTTCCATTGCGGAGCCTTCTCGAAGCGTTCAGGCACGATGCGGACCTGGTGGAGGTCCAAGGGACGCTGCTCGAATGGCGTCAAAACGGGGACGGTTATATTGTGGAATTGGATTGGGACGGCCAGCGGACGGAAGCGTTGCTGAGATCGCAGACCGAGCCGGGACTGACGGACAAGTGGCTGCCAAACAGCCATGTGTCGGTTTCGGGCATTTGTTCCGTAATGACTTCAAAAAACGGGCCTGTCAGCGGGATTTGGGAACCGGCGACGGTGCAGCTTCTTTTGCGCACGCCCCAAGATTTGACCGTTGTCCGCGCCCCGCCATGGTGGACGTATCAGCATATTCTGATTGTGCTGAGCCTGGCTGTGGCAGCCTCGCTCATCGCGGTGGCAACGGTCATGTGGCTTGCCAGGCAGCGGCTGCGCGACCAGGAAGATCGGCGGGCGCGCGCGGAATCGGAATTTGCGGCGATCCTTTCCGAACGGAATCGGATGGCGCGGGAGATTCACGACACGCTGGCGCAGGGGTTGGTGGCGACATCGGTGCAATTGCGGCTGGCAAAGAAACAGATTGGCCACGGAGGGGCATTGGTTGCGCAACATCTGGACACGGCGCAGCAACTTGTGCGGGAAAGTTTGGAGGAGGCGCGCAACTCGATTTGGAACATGCGTCCGCACGTCCTTGAAACGCGCGACCTTGCGGGCGCGCTCGAAGGCATCTTGCGGCAATTGTCCGAAGGGACGGGCGTGGAGGCGAACATCCGGGTGGCGGGAAAAGCGCGGCGGCTGGCCCCGATGATCGAGAATAATTTGCTGCGCGTTGGGCAGGAAGCGATCACGAATGCGACCCGGCACGCGCACGCGAAGCGCATTACTGTGATGTTGGATTTTGCGGAGAAACAATTTTGTCTTCGCGTGCGTGACGATGGGCAGGGGTTTGACGCGGCGCAGCCTCCGCCGGGCGGGGGCGGTTTTGGTTTGGTGGGAATCCGCGAACGGGCGACGCAACTCAAAGGGGAATTGAATATTCAAAGCGCGCCGGGGACGGGAACGGAAGTCGGCTTGACCGTGCCGCTGTCCGATTGAGCATGAAGAAGAAAAATCCCATTCGAGTGATGTTGGTGGATGACCATCCGGCCTTTCGCAAAGGGATGGCGGCGCTTCTCGAAAGCGAAGTGGACCTGCAGGTTGTCGCGGAAACTGGCGATGGGCGGCAGGCGACGCAACTGTACCGGCAGGCGACGCCGGATGTTGTGCTGATGGATTTGCGGCTGCCGGGGATGGGCGGTGTCGAGGCCATCATCGCGATCCGAAAAGAATTTCCGCAGGCCAGGGTGATCGTGCTGACGACGTTTGATACGGATGAGGATATTTATCGCGCGATTCAATCCGGCGCGAAATCTTTTCTGCTCAAGGACACGCCGGAGGATGTGTTGGCGGACACGATTCGCGCGGTGCATGGCGGCGAACAAAAGCTGCCGCCCAAATTGGCGGACCGGCTGGCTGCGCGGCAGAAGCGGGCGGAGTTGTCGCAGCGGGAGACGGAGGTGTTGCGGTTGCTGGTGAAGGGGCGGAGTAACAAGGAAATTGCGTCGGACCTGTTTGTGGCGGAGGACACTGTCAAGGCGCACTT
>DATAXU010000250.1:0-31138 GCA_036272955.1 Verrucomicrobiia bacterium | reverse complement strand
AAACACCGGCCAGCGGGGGATCATCGGCTGCAATATGGGTTTCTGGCGCGACGACCTGCTGGCGGTCAACGGTTTTGATGAGGAATACATCGGGTGGGGCGGGGAGGACTCGGATTTTGGGACGCGGCTGTATCACCTGGGGCGCCCGCGGAAATTCGTTTATGGCCGCGCCATTGTCTATCATCTCAACCATCCCACGCATGATCGGGGGGCTGCCGATGCCGCGTGGAAGCGCCTGGCCGAGACAATTCGCTCGGGGAAAATTCGTTGCGAGCGCGGCGTCCAACAATATCTGGGCGCATGAATTCTTCTGGCGAGCCATTGCGCATCCTGCATTTGAACTCCCTGCTTACCGGGGGGGGCACCGACGACCAATGCGTCAAGCTGGCGGGCGAATTGCACAAGATGGGCCAGCGCGTCTGGCTGGCGGGGCCGTCGGGCCGCCGGTTCGCGCCGGTCATCGGGGAATTGGGCGTGCCGTTTTTCGACACGGGCGCGAAGCCGGGAAAATTTCAATTCATCCGCCGGGCGGCAGGTTTGATTCGGCGCGAAAATATTCAAATCGTGCATGGCCATCATGGGCGCGATATATGGCCGACTATCCTCGCCGCGCGCCTGGCTGGGACAAAACCGAAAATCGTTTTGACCCGGCATATGGCCAAAAGTCCAAGCTCGTGGGCGAGCCGCAATTTTCTGCTGAGACAATGCGACGCGTTGATCGCCGTCTCGGAATTCGTTTCCAAAGTTTTGCGCGAAGGGGCGTATGAACCGCAATCGCCGGAAGCCGAGCGCCATGTGCGCCCGCCAATTCGCGGGGACTACTCCAAAATCCATGTCATTTACGGAGGCATTGACACGTCCAAATTTTTTCCCGCAGACGCGTCGGGCAAACGGCGGGAATTGGGACTGGAAGCCGGCGAATACGCGTTTGCGGTGGCGGGCGGTTTTGATTTGCCGCGCGGCAAAGGGCAGCGGGAATTTCTGGCGGCGGCGGCGCGTATTCACAAAGAAATTCCGCAAGCGCGGTTTTTGATCATCGGCCGCGGTTCGATGGCGGAGGTGCTAACGGACGACATTGAGCGGCTTGGATTGCGGGGCAAAGCGCGGTTGACGGGGCAGGTGGCGGACATGCCGCAAGTGATGAACGCGATTGATTGCCTTGTGCATCCGCAAATCGGAACGGAAGCGCTGGGTTTGGTTATTTGCGAAGCGCACGCATGCGGCAAGCCGGTGATCGCCTCCGCGTTGGACGGCATCCCGGAGGCTTTCAATCCGGGAAGTTATGGCCGGCTTGTCAGGCCGGAAGATGTCACGGAGCTGGCCGACGCGATGCGGAGCCAGGCCACGCAGCCGAAAGCGGACGCGAAGCAAACAGCCCAATTGCACAGGCGCGTCGCCGAAAACTTTTCGATCGCGACCATGGCGGAAAAAACGGCGCGGCTTTACGCCGGTCTTTTTGGCTAGAACCCATCCGGCGCCTGTTATACTTAATCCCCATGCAAAAGCTTACCCGCCGCAAATTTATTCGCCAATCGGCTTTGGCGGCAGCCGTTGCCGGTTCCATCCAATCGCCCTTCATCCGCTCGGTGCGGGCGGGCGAGCCGGGAGCGAACGACAAGGTGCGCCTTGGGTTGATCGGTTGCGGCGGGATGGGGCAGGGCGATCTGAAATGTTTTTTTCTCAACCCGGAAATCGAGTGCGCCGTCATTTGCGACGTGGACGATGACCAGATTGCGCAGGGCTTGAAAATCTGCAAGGAGATGCGCGGCAGTCAGCCGGACACGGTGAAGGATTTTCGGCGTGTGCTGGATCGCAAGGATGTGGACATTGTGCTCAACGCGACGCCGGATCATTGGCACGCGATGGCGACGGTCTCGGCGTGCCAGGCAGGCAAGGACGTTTATACGGAGAAGCCGCTGGCCAAAACGATTGCGGAAGGACGGGCGATGGTCGAAGCGGTCAAGCGCCACAACCGGATTGCGCAGATGGGTTCGCAGTGGCGCAGTTGTAAACATATTATTGAAGCCACCGACATGATTCGCTCCGGCAAACTGGGGAAAGTCAGCCTGGCGCGCGGTTGGGCGTATCTGGACTGGCTTCCGAGCATCGGGCACAAGCCGGATGGCGCGCCGCCGGCGGGTGTGGACTACGATTTTTGGCTGGGACCCGCGCCGAAACGGCCGTTCAATCCAAACCGCTTCCTGTTTAACTTCCGCTGGTTTTGGGATTACGCCGGCGGGTTGATGACGGATTGGGGAGTGCATTTGATCAACATGATCGAAATGGGAATGCCGGCGGACGCGCCGAAAACGGTGTCGTCGTGCGGAGGGAAATTTATCTTTGACGACGACTCCGAAACGCCGGATTCGCAGGTGACGGTATTTGAATTTCCCACCTATCAACTGGTTTGGGAGCACCGCGCGGGATTGAACAACGGATTGAACGGGCGTTCGTGGGGAGTCGAATGGAACGGCACCGAGGGCACAATCATTTTGAATGACGAGGGGTGGCAGATCATCACGGAGAAAAGGGCCGCGAACCTCGATTCGGGAAAATTCCCCGGGAGCGGCGATCCCCGGCCGGCGCATGTGCGAAATTTTCTGGATTGCGTCAAATCGCGCCTGCAGCCGGTGCTCAACCTGGAGATTGGCCACCGCGTTTCGACTCTTGCACACCTTGGCAACATCGCCTATCGAACCGGGCACAAAATCGTGTGGGACTCTGTCAACGAGAAAGTGGTGGATGATGAGGCGGCGGACAAATTGGTGGGGATCAAGTATCGCCATCCGTGGCGGCTGCCGTATTCCAGGCGGACGTAACGCGCGCTGTTCCGTGGCGAATGCAACGGGCTTGCGCTGCGCGAAAAATTCTGTAAGTTGGCGGACAATTAATATGAAACGTCTCACTCAATATCTGTCTCTGGCGGTTGGCCTTGTGCTGGCCGCCGTTTGCGCGCAACAAACCGTCTTCGCGGCTGATCCGCCGGACGCAAAAACCGCCGACACCAATGAAGTCGCCGTCATCAAGACGACGGAGGGCACCATGGTGATCCAGTTCTGGACGGATGCGGCGTCCAATACCATCGCGAATTTTAAGAAGCTCGCGAAATCGGGGTTTTATGATGGCACATGTTTTCACCGCGTCATCAAAGGCTTCATGATCCAGGGCGGGGACCCCAACACGAAAGACGCGAGCAAAGAAAGTTTGCCGCCCAACGATCCGGGCGCATGGGGTTCGGGAGGCCCTGGGTATTCAATCAATGCGGAATTCAACGATCATCCGCATGTGCGGGGCGTGATTTCGATGGCTCGCACCAGCGACCCGAATTCGGCCGGGAGCCAGTTTTTTATCTGCCACGGAAACCCGTCGTTCCTGGACCACCAGTACACAACCTTCGGCAAATTGATCAAGGGAGACGATGTCCTTGAAAAAATCGCGACGACCCCCACGCATCGCCCGGACCGTCCCAACAAACGCATGGGAATTATCAGCATAAAAATTGTGCCGGCCAGTTCGGTGCAGTAGATTGGGCGCATGGCTGAAAACGAAATCGCAATCATCAAGACGGGCGCCGGCGAAATGGTCATCGAATTCTGGCCAGACGTCGCGCCAAAAACTGTCGAGAACTTTAAAAATCTTGCGCGCAAAGGTTTTTATGACGGCACTTGCTTTCACCGGATTGTGAAGGGCTTCATGATCCAGGGCGGCGATCCCCTGACCAAGGACCCGAAGGCCGAACACCAATGGGGTACCGGCGGTCCGGGCCACAGCGTGAAAGCGGAGTTCAACGACAAGCCGCACGTTCGGGGCGTCCTCTCGATGGCGCGGTCGCAGGACCCCAATTCGGCGGGGAGCCAGTTTTTTATCTGCCTTGCCGACGCGCGGTTTTTGGACAAGCAGTACACTGCGTTCGGCAAATTGACCAAGGGCGATGATGTCCTGGGCAAAATTGGCGACACCCCGACAACGCGCGGATCGGGCGGTGAGAACAGCCGTCCGACATCACGAGTGGGCGTTGAAAGCATCAAGATTGTGCCCGCGACGCAGGGCGCATGATTGAGCCCTGGCGCAGAATATCCTCCCGGCCGCGGGGGAATTTCCATGTCTTTAGCGTGCGCGAGGAGCGCAAGGTTTCGCCGCGGACAGGCGCGGAGCACGATTTTTTTATTATTGACTCGGCCAATTGGGTCAATGTCGTCGCGTTGACCGCGCAGGAGGAAGTGGTCCTGATCGAGCAGTTTCGCCACGGCTCCGAGTCGGTGGAACTGGAGATCCCGGGGGGAATTGTGGATGCCACGGATGCCTCGCCCGAAGCAACGGGCTGTCGGGAATTGCTCGAAGAGACCGGTTACGAAGGCGAACAGGCGGAGGTCATCGGCAAGGTGTTTCCGAATCCCGCCATGATGGGCAACGAATGTTTTACGGTGCTTGTGCGCAATTGCCGTTACACCAAAGCCGTGCAATTCGATCACGGCGAGGACCTTGCCACGCGCCTCGTGCCGCTGGCCGATGTGCCGGAGTTGGTGGCGACCAGCCAGATACGCCACGCGCTGATTGTCGCGGCGCTGTATCAATTTGAATTGTGGCGGAAGAAGCAGCCGGGAGGGAAAATATGATCCGCGTTGTTTTATTCGATATTGACGGGACGTTGCTCCATACCGGCGGCGTGGGGATCAAGGCGTTCGCGCGAACATTTGCCACGGAATTTGGGATTCACGACGGAACGGAACGGCTCAAATTTTCCGGGCGCACGGATGTTTCGCTCGTTCGCGAGGTGTTCAACCTTCATCAAATCGAGCCCTCGCCGGGGCATTTCGAAAGGTTCTTTTCCGTGTACTTGACGTGTCTGCGCGAAATGATCACGGATTGCAAGGGCGGCGCGTGCCGGGGAGTATTGGAATTCCATGCCGCTTTGGCAAGCCAGCCCGAACCACCGCTGATCGGCTTGCTGACGGGGAACATCAAACAAGGCGCGCGCATCAAGTTGGAGCGTTTCAATCTCTGGGAGAAATTTACTTTCGGCGCGTTTGCCGATGATCACGAGCATCGCGACCAGATCGCGGCGGTGGCGCACCGGCGCGGTAGTGATCTTTTTGGGCGGCCTTTGCGGGGCGAGGAGGTGCTGGTGATTGGCGACACGCCGCTGGATATTCGTTGCGGCCGGGCCATCGGCGCGCGCGTGCTGGCCGTTGCCACGGGAGGCGCTTTGATGGAGGAACTGCTGCAACACAAACCCGATTGGGCCGTGGCGGATTTATCCCAGATCGACCCGCGGCAGGTGCTCAACGGAAACGGTTAGTGCGAATGCGGACGGCCCGTGCCGCACATTCCGCAAGAGCGGGGATTGCCGCTGCAACTTGCGTCGGGGGAATCGCCACCACCACCGCCGCTGGAAGCGAATACGGATAATTTTTTCGTCAACCGCTTCGACCCGCACTTCGGGCAAGGGGTGCCCGTCCACTTGCTGGTGCGGACGAGGATTTCGCTGTCCGCCCCGCATTTCCCGCAATGAAATTCATAGATCGGCATGGCAAAAAATAGCCGCCGCAAGGCTTCGCAGGCAACGGCAAAATGCTTTTGAACTCAATGCCCGTTTGGGGCTACCCTTTCGGCATGACTGGAAGATCCAGCAAGGCAGTGTTGAAGCCGCGATTTCGGATTGTGCGCGGAAGGGACGTTGTGTTGGGTCCGGGCAAGGTGGAACTTCTGGAATTGCTGGTCGAAACCGGGTCGCTCAGTGAAACCGCGCGACGTTTGCGAATGTCCTACATGCGGGCGTGGACGCTGGTGAGGACGATGAATCAATGTTTTCGCGAACCGGTGGCGGTGGGGGAGCGGGGCGGCAAACGCGGGGGCGGAATGAAAGTCACGGTGACAGGACATCGCGTGCTGGCGCTTTACAAGGAGATGGAGTCCGCCGCTCTTACGTCAGCGCGCCCGGCGTGGGAAAATTTGCAAAAATTGGTGCGCGGCTGAACGAACGCATAAAAACGCATAAAAACGTATAAAAACGCAAAAAAAACCCCGCCGTAATGCCGTGTATAAACAGTTCCTTTTGAACTGCTGATAGGAACAAATAGAGCCGAGTCGATCGCTTACGACTTCCAGTCAAGGCCTGTCGGCCACAACCGAGGTTAAGGCTCCTTATGGACTGATTTACGGTTCAAGGACTTTGTTTTTAATCACGAGCATGGCAGGGAAAGTCAATTAAACTGACTGACAAAGAACAGATGCGCCAGTTGCGCTTTACTGAATTCAACATGTCAGTTGGGGGCGCGCCTTTCAAGCTTAATCGTCGGTTTTTTTCCCTGATTGGGCCGTGCGTTGGAACCCTGACGGCGATTTTGACTGATAGGTTTTAGTTATCAGTGGACGGAAGGAACTTCTATTTGGTGAAATCCGGGCCTCGCATATAATCATTACCGTGTGGATTGTCGCCTTGGCTCTCCGGAGGCCTTATACGTTTGTGGTGTGCGCCATTGCTCTTTTGCTGGCAACGCCGTTTGTCCTCCTGCGCACTCCGACGGACATTTTTCCCAATATCGACATCCCGGTCATTAGCGCGATCTGGCAATATACCGGGCTGGACGCCAAAGGAATCGAACAACGGCTGGTCTATATCCACGAACGCGCCATGACGGCGACGGTCAATGACATCGAGCATATTGAATCGACGTCCTACAACGGCATGGGGGTCATCAAGGTGTTTTTGCAACCGGGAGCGTCGGTGGACGCCGGGGTGGCGCAGATCACGGCGGTGGCCCAAACGGTGCTCAAACAAATGCCGCCTGGCCAGACGCCGCCACTGATCATCCGTTACAACGCTTCCACCGTCCCTATTCTGCAATACAGCATCACGAGCAAAACGATGTCCGAACAGGCCATTTACGATTTGACTCTCAACACCGTTCGCGTCGGCCTTTCGACGGTGCGCGGAGCGGCGATGCCGTGGCCGTACGGAGGCCGCACGCGCCTGGTATCGGTCGATCTGGACTTGCCGGCGCTGAAGTCCAAGGGGTTGGAGCCGGCGGATGTGGTCAACGCGATCAGCTCGCAGAACGTCATTCTGCCCGGGGGGACCGCCAAGATCGGTTCGACGGAATATGATTTGGAAGTCAACGGCACCACGAGGACGCTGGAGGAATTGAACGATTTGCCCGTGCGCAAAGTCAACGGCGCGATCATTTACGTTCGAGACGTCGCCCAGGTGCGCGACGGTTTTGCGCCGCAGCAAAATGTGGTACGGCGCGACGGGGTGCGCGGCACGTTGCTGACGATCCTCAAGGCCGGGTCCGCCTCGACGCTGGATGTGGTCAAACGGATCAAGGCCGCGTTGCCCCCGCTGTTGACCTCCGTGCCGAAAGGCGTTGAAGTGCGTGAATTTGCCGATCAATCGCTCTTCGTGCGCGCCGCCATCAATGGCGTGCTCAAGGAAGGGGTCGTGGCGGCGGCGTTGACGGCGTTGATGATCCTGCTGTTTATCGGCTCCTGGCGGAGCACGTTTATCATCGCTGTTTCGATTCCGCTTTCAGTGCTGGCTTCGCTGGCGATTTTGAGCGCGCTGGGCGAAACGATCAACCTGATGACTCTGGGCGGCCTGGCTTTGGCGGTCGGGATTTTGGTGGACGACGCGACAGTGGAGATCGAAAACGTCCATCGCCAGATGGCCATGGGCAAACCTCTCAAGCAGGCCATCCTGGACGGCGCCCAGGAAATCGCGCTGCCGGCGTTTGTTTCGACGCTCTGCATCTGCATCGTCTTTGTGCCGATGTTCTTTCTCAGCGGCGTGAGCCGGTATTTGTTCGTGCCGCTGGCCGAGGCGGTGGTGTTCGCGATGCTGGCGAGTTATGTGCTGTCGCGCACGCTGATTCCGACCCTCGTGATGTGGTTTTACAAAAATTACAATTACTACGAGCGTCACGCGGCGGGCCATTCCGATGCGTCGCAGGGCAGCGGGTGGACGCGCCCATTTGCGGCGTTTCAGGAACGGTTCGAGCGGGGGTTTGACAGGTTGCGCGAGGGCTATCGGCGGTTGCTGCAAGAGATTTTCGCCCGGCGCATCGCGTTTGCGCTGCTGTTTACCGCATTTTGCGCGGGAACGTGGCTATTGCTGCCGATGCTGGGCCAGGATTTCTTTCCGACGGTGGATGCGGGGCAGATTCGCGTGCATGTTCGCGCGCGGAGCGGCACGCGGGTGGAAGAAACGGCGAAATTGGTGGATGAAATCGAAACCGCAATTCGCCGCGAGATCCCGCCCAAGGAAGTGGACGGCATTCTTGACAACATTGGGATTCCCAACTCGAGCATCAGCACTTCGTACAGCAATAACGGCTTGATCGGCACGGGTGACGCGGACATTTTGATCTCGCTCAACGAGGGTCATCGGCCGACCGAGGGATATATTCGGCGGATGCGGTTCATGCTCAATCGCCAATTCCCTGGCAACCAGTTTTATTTTTTGCCCGCGGACATTGTGAGCCAAACGTTGAATTTCGGAATTCCCGCCCCGCTGGACATTCAGATCACGGGCAACAACCAAACGGCGAACCGCGAAGTCGCCGCGCGATTGGTGGAGAAAATGCGCAAAATTCCGGGCGCGGTGGATATTCGCATCCAGCAACCGGCGGACCTGCCCAAGCTGCTCTTCAATGTGGACCGCACCAAGGCGGAGGCAATTGGTTTGACGGAGTCCGACGTGGCGAACCAGTTGTTGCTCAGCGTCAGCGGAAGCGGGCAAGTGGCCCCGGCGTATTGGCTGAACACGGACCTGGGCATTCAATATTTGATCAATATTCGCGCGCCGGAACAGGTGCTTGATTCGGTCAAGGCCCTGCAGGCGCTTCCGGTCAGCGGCGGACAGGCGGGACAGGGCAACGAACAAGTGCTGGCCAATGTCGCGACAATGATCCGGACCAACGCCTCACCAGTGGTTTCGCATTATAATGTGACGCCCGTGATCGATGTTTTTGGCAATGTCAGCGGACGCGACCTCGGCGGCGTGCTGCACGATTTGCAGCCGCTGTTGCAACAAACGGAAAAGGAACTGCCGCGCGGCAGTTTCCTCAAAGTACGCGGGCAGGCCACGACGATGCACGCCAGCTATCTTGGGTTGAGCATCGGGCTGGCGGGCGCGATAGTTCTCATTTACCTTCTGCTGGTGGTCAATTTTCAAAGCTGGCTCGATCCGTTCATTATCATCACTGCGCTACCCGGCGCACTGGCGGGGGTGATTTGGGCGCTCTTCCTGACGTTCACGACCTTGAGCGTTCCCGCGTTGATGGGCGCGATCATGAGCATGGGCGTCGCGACCGCCAACGCTGTGCTCGTTGTCACTTTCGCGCGGATCAATTTGAACAAGGGCATCGATCCGATCCAGGCCGCCTTGCAAGCCGGCACGGGCCGCTTGCGCCCGGTGCTGATGACCGCGCTGGCAATGGTGATTGGGATGTTGCCGATGAGCCTGGGGATTGGCGAAGGCGCCGAGCAAAACGCCCCGCTCGGACGGGCGGTCATCGGCGGCTTGATTTTCGCAACGGTTGCGACGCTCTTTTTTGTGCCGGTCATTTTCAGCCTTGTCCATCGCCACGCGATTGAGCCGGAAGTCCCGGCCGGCGCCAGCGACCTTGAGGCGACGACTCTTTCCAGTGAACTTTCATGAAAACAATGGAACCACAACAGTCCACTTCGCGCCGAGTCAATCCTCCGGCGCGGCCCAGGCTTGGCCTGGGCGCCGCGCTCATTTTTGCGGTTTTTGCCGTGGCGCTGGTTGCCGGATTGCTCCCGCGACTGCGTCACAATCGAGAACTCCAAAAAGACACCGCCACGCTCGCGGTCCCGACGGTCGATGTAGTGACGGCGCATCCGGGTCACAAGTTGTCCGGCATGTTGTTACCGGCGGAAGTCCGCCCATTCGTCGAGGCGCCGATTTATGCCCGGGCCGCGGGATACGTAACGAAGTGGTATGTCGATATTGGCGCGAAAGTCAAAACCGGCCAGTTGCTTGCGGAAATTGACACACCGGAATTGGACCAGGAATTGGCCGCCGCCAAAGCGGGCCTGGCGCAGTCGCAGGCCGCGCTCGCGCTGGCGAAGGTCACAGCGGACAGATGGGCCGAGTTGCTGAAAACCTCCAGCGTCAGCGAGCAGGAGAACGCGGAAAAGGCGGCCGACCTTAAGCTGAAACAGGCGGACGTCGATGCCGCCGCGGCGACTGTCGAGCGCTATGACGACCTCAAGGCCTTTTGCCACGTCACCGCTCCTTTCGATGGAACGTTGAGCGCGCGCGATATTGACGTGGGCGATTTGATCAGTTCCGGCAAGGAATTGTTCCGGCTGTCGGACACCCGGACGTTGCGGGTTTTCGTGCATGTTCCGCAATCGGCCACGCCGGGGCTCAAGGTGGGCGGCGCGGCGGACATCATTGTGCCGGAGACGCCGGGTCGAAAATTCCCCGCCAAAATCGTGCGCACGGCGGGCGTTATCGACGCGGCTTCGCGGACGCTGCTGACGGAATTGGACGTGCCCAATTCAGAAAACGAGATCATCGCGGGAAGTTACGCACAGGTGAGTTTCCACGACGTCGGCGGCAATCCGATGCTCGTCCTTCCCTCGAACACGCTGCTGTTCCGCGCCGAAGGGCCGCAAGTGGGGGTCGTCAAACCGGGTGGAGTGGTTGAACTGCGCAGCGTCGCGCTGGGCCGGGACCTTGGCGCCAATATTGAAATTCTGTCTGGCGTTTCCACGAACGAAAAGGTCATCATCAACCCGTCGGATTCGCTGGTGACCGGGGCGCGCGTGAATATGGCGGAGGTCACCGCGGACGACGTGGCGGCCAAATGAAATTCTAAAAACGGCTATGCTGGCAAAACGGGTCATCCCATGTCTGGATGTTCATGACGGCAAAGTCACGCGCGGCGTGCAGTTCGGCAAGGCGGAGGCAGGCGAATTGCGCAACGTCGGTGATCCCGTCGCACTGGCCGTCCGTTATAATCAGCAGGGCGCCGATGAGATGGTTTTTTTCGACATCACCGCCAGCGCGCATGGACGCGCCACAATGATCGATGTCATCGAGCGCGCCGCGGACGAATGTTTCATGCCCCTCACTGTCGGCGGCGGGATTCGCTCGGTCGAAGACATGCACGCGATGTTGCGCGCGGGAGCCGACAAAACCAGCATCAACTCCTCCGCGCTCGCCACACCTGAGTTGATCCGCCAGGGTGCGGAAAAATTTGGCAGCCAATGTGTCGTTGTTTCCATCGACGCCAAGAAAGTTGGTCCCGGCCGTTGGGAAGTCTTTTCACACGGCGGCCGCAAATCGACAGGGCTGGAAGCTGTCGAATGGGCCAAAAAGGCGGTCGGGCTTGGGGCCGGGGAAATTGTGTTGAACAGCATCGATGCGGATGGCACGAAAGCGGGTTTTGATATTGAGATCACCCGGCGCGTCAGCGAATCGGTCGGCGTGCCCGTCGTGGCCAGCGGCGGCGCCGGGAGCCTCGAACATATGGCCGAGGTGCTTTTGGACGGAAAAGCGGACGCTGTGCTGGCCGCCAGCATCTTCCATTTCGGCGAATTCACCGTGGGCGAGGTGAAGACATTCCTGGCGGCCCGAAATATTCCCGTGCGCCTTCTGGCGCCGGTCTCCTGATCTTCATCCCTATGAATTTGACACAATCGCGGTGGCTGCCATTCGTATTATTGACGTGTTCGAACATTTTCATGACGTTCGCCTGGTACGGGCATTTGAAGTTCAAGGACAAACCGATCTGGATTGTCATCCTGGTGAGTTGGGGGATCGCGTTTTTTGAATACATGTTGCAGGTTCCGGCCAATCGGTGGGGGAGCAATGTCTATTCATTTGCCCAGCTCAAAGTCGGGCAGGAAATCATCACGCTGACGGTCTTCGCCGTATTCTCGGTCCTTTACCTCAAGGCGCAGCTTCGTTGGAATTATTTCGCGGCCTTCGCGTGCATCATTGCCGCCGCCGCCTTTATATTCATTCCCAAAAAGTAAAAGGCGCTATGGCGAAACCTGCGTGACGGTCACGGTTGAAGGGGTCACTTCCATCACGGTTACGTCCGGTGGCGCGCTGGTTTGCAGTTCCATGGGCGTGGGGTCCTTGGAATGAAAATCGGTAAGATCGAGCGAGACCTTGAGCTTTTCATTCGCGGCGCGACGAAGGGCGGATTCCTCGCCGACGGCGATGACCACCACATCGCTCGGCGTGACCTTGAACACGCGCGTCTCCCCGGTGTTGGTCACCAGTGTGACCGGCACGCGAATATACTCCTGCGCGGCCAGACGGTTAATGCTCATCTGCGCGGACGGCGACCCCTCGTGAATGTCGTAATGGATGCTCAGCCAGATCACGATGGCCAGCGCGACCGAAAAAAACTTCAGCCAGAAATTGCGCAGGATGAGGTCTTGGAAGGGCATTACTTTTTGGGGTGGGGCGCCACGGCGCCGAGGGCCGGTCTCGGTTCCGTTGTCCTGCGAATCGCGTTGAGGATATTCTGCTGTTTGCCGGGCTTGACGAGCAAGGAGGTCAGGAAGGCGCGCAGTTGTTCGGCCGTCACGCCGCGCACCAATTGCCCCTTGTAAACGTGCGAAATGGAGCCGGTCTCCTCCGAAATCGCCACGACCACGGCATCCGTCTCCTCGGAAAGGCCAATGGCCGCCCGGTGCCGCGTGCCGAGCGAGGGGTTCAAATCCTGCCGTTGCGTGAGCGGGAAAATGCAAGCGGCGTATTCGATCCGGTCGCCCTTGATGATGACCCCGCCGTCGTGAATCGCGTTGTTCGGGAAAAAAATCGTTTCGAGCATTTCCGTCGTTGCCTGGCAATCGACCAGCAGGCCCGATTCCGTCGCTTCCTGCAAACTGATCGATTGTTCGATGGCGATCAACGCGCCGATGCGCGACGCGGAGAGATGTTCCGCCGTTCGCACGATGACTTCGATATTTTCCCGCTGCTCATGGCTCGAGGACAAAAAGGGATGCGTGCCCAATTCGGCCAGGATCCGCCGCAATTCCGGCTGAAAAATAATCAGCACGGCAATCGCGGAAAACGCGACGAACGACCGCATGAGCCAGCTCAAGACTTCCAGGTGAAGCAAAAAAGAGAGGACAGTGAGGCTGAGAACGAGCAGCACGAAACCGTACACAACCGGCGCGCCGCGGGTGCCGCGGACGAAATTGAAGCTGTAATAAATGCCCACCGAAAGGATGGCGATTTCGAGGGCGGGCCGCCATCCCACGGCGAGAGAATGTAAAATTTCAGGCATTCGTCTGGTGTTCCATCAGCGCTTCGGTCATGCGCACCGCGTATCGCGTGGACGCCACATCATGACAGCGAATGATCCGCGCTCCATTTTGCACGGCCCAACAAGCGCAGGCCAGCGACGGCGGAAGACGTTCTTCGACCTTTGCCCCCACCACTCGGCCGGTAAAGGATTTGCGGGATGCGCCTAGCAACACGGGTCGTCCCCATTTTGTAAATCCTCGCAAGTCCGCAATCAACTGTAAATTATGCTCCAGCGCCTTTCCAAAACCTATCCCCACGTCGAGCACGACCTGTTCCTGATTGACACCGCAGGCGCGCAATCGACTCAAACGTTCTTCGAAAAACCCGCCGACCTCCGCCACGACGTTGTCATAAGCAGGGTGCTCCTGCATCGTCGCGGGCACGCCCTGCATGTGAACGACCACGTACGCCGCGCCGGTCTCGGCCGCCAGCCTCCACATTTCGTCGCCGTCCCGGTTGGCGGCAATGTCGTTGATGATGCTCGCGCCCGCCCGCAACGCCTCGCGCGCCACGCCGGGTTTGACGGTGTCGATGGACAACGGAATGGAAACGGCGCCCGCCAGAGCTTCAATCACGGGGATGACGCGCCGCAATTCCTCCGCTTCCCCGACGGGATTCGCGCGCGGACGGGACGATTCCCCGCCGATGTCGATCATGTCGGCGCCCTCGGCGGCCAATCGCAATGCGTGCGCGATGGCCGCGTCGGCGGTGTCGTGCCGGCCCCCGTCGTAAAACGAATCGGGGGTGGCATTGACGACGCCCATGAGAAGGGCGGGGCGCGGAAACCTGATTTCAAACTGGCGCGCCCGCAAGAGCATGGTGGATGTCTCGGCCAGCCAGCGAGGCGGCGGCCTATTTTTTCGCGGCTTCGAAATTGTGGCCCACTTCGGTCCAGTTGACCACGTTCCAAACGGCCTTTAAATAATCCGCGCGCTTGTTCTGGTATTTGAGGTAATAGGCGTGCTCCCAGACATCGACGCCAAAAATCGGATGTCCCTCGCAGCCGGCGTAGGTTTTGCCCATCAGCGGACTGTCCTGGTTGGGCGTTGAGCACACTTCCAATTTCCCGCCGTTGACGACAAGCCACGCCCAGCCGCTGCCGAAACGGCTCGCGCCGGCGGCTTCAATTTTCTCCTTGAACGCATCGAAACTTCCGAAGGCATTCTTAATTGCGTCCGCCAATGGCCCGGACGGCGCGCCACCCGCTTTGGGCCCCAGCAATTTCCAAAACATCGAATGATTGGCGTGGCCTCCGCCGTTATTGCGTACAGCCGCCCGGATTTCCGTCGGAACGGCGTCGAGATTGGCGATCAATTGCTCGACGGGTTTCTTTTCCAGGTCGGGCTTGCCGGCGATGGCCTTGTTGACGTTGGTCACGTAGGCGCCGTGATGTTTATCGTGGTGAATTTCCATCGTCAGCGCGTCGATGTGCGGTTCCAGCGCGTCCTTGGGATAGGGGAGAGGTGGTAGTTCGTATGCCATATTAGGTGTCCTTTATGTTCCAGTTTAGAGTTAAGCAGCCCGTTGTCTGGACGGTTCAGTTTTGAAAATTTAACCAAGCCCGGGGAAAAGCGCAAGGCCCGGCAACAATTGAAAATTCCGGGCCGGCTATTCGCGAAAACAGGAGCGTCCCGCGCGGCAAGCCTCTTTATGTACTTGACGGTCATCCGGGCCGGCGACGCTTTGCGTCAGGTTGCACCACACATGGCACGGCGATACGTCCATTCCTTCTTTTGTCGCGAAGGCCTCTTCCGGCGTCGCGTCCACGTAAATTTTTTTGGTCCGAAGGTGTTTGCAAAAAATCGGGTCCATGGCTTTACCCTTTCAATCTCAGGAGCGTGCGGCGAATCAGCGCTTTCGCCAGCGGGACCTTGTAGCCGTTGTGTTGCAACGTCTGCGCATCCGCAAGAATCATTTCCGCCGCGCGCGCCGCGGTCGAATCGTCCAGTGGTTTGCCTTCGAGGAAATCGTTGGCGGCGGCCACCTGGTGCGGCATCGGCGAAATGCAACCCAGTGCCACGCGGGCCTTGCTGAGTTTTCCGTCGCTCACATTGCCGGTGGCGGCGCAACTCACCAACGCCCAGTCGAAGGCGTGCTTGTCGCTGACCTGCAAGTACGCCCCGCGAGAACGCAACGAGGGCACTTCCACCCTCAAAATCATGTCGGTGGGATTGAGGGAATTGTGGGCCAGCGGGTTGTCCCATGCCTTCTGGTAAAGTTCCGCCATGCTCAGGCGCGTTTCTTTTCCATCGCGAAGGACGACCACGGTGGCGTCCAGCGCCGTCAGCGCCGTGGCGAGATTCGAGACGACCGGGCTGATGCACGGATTTCCCGTAAAAATGGCGTGATACCGGTTCTCCCCGTGCCGGGCGTAACAAAGATCGCCGCCTTTTTTGAGGCACACCGTGTCGTGCTGCCGGTAATACCAGCAGCGGGAATGCTGCGCGAGGTTGCCTCCAACCGTCGCGACGTTTCGGATCTGCTGCGAACCGACTTCGGCCGCCGCCTGCTGCAACGCGGGCAGCGCATCGCGGATTTGTGAATGGCCCTCGATCTCCGCCACCGTGACCAGCGCGCCAATTGTCCAGTGGTCATCGCCCGCGACGATGGTGTTGAGCCCGGGAATGGATTTAATGTTGACAACGAGTCGCGGCGAATCCAGGTAGTCCTTCATCCGCGTCAGAAGGTCGTTGCCACCGGCAATGTAAGCGCCGTGATCCGCGGCCATTTCCTGGGCGCTCCGCGGCGAAACGGCTGAGGCGTATTGAAAGGCTTTCATGGGATCATCGCGATGGGTGAGGGGACCTGGTCCAGGGCGGCGAGCACTTTGGCCGGAGTGATCGGCAGGCTGGAGACGCGCACGCCAATGGCGTTGGCCACGGCATTTCCGATGGCCGCGGCGGTTGGAATCGTCGCCGGCTCGCCGATACCAATGACCCCGCGTTCCGGCATGTTCACGAGGATCAGCTCGATTTCCGGGATGTCCGCCAGCCCCGGCAATTTGTAAGTTTCCAAATTAGGATTGATTACGACGCCAGAAAACCCGTCCATAACGCGCTCCTCGTAAAGCGCGTAACCCATGCCGATGATGATGCCTCCGTTGATCTGGCTCTCCAGCGTGATTTGATTGACGATCAAACCGCAATCGTGCGCTCCTACAATCTTCTTTACAGTGACCAGTCCCGTTTCGGTATCGACGGCCACTTCGGCGAATTGCACGCCGCCAGCGCCCGAGGAGGAAAGGCCCTGCTCCCATTTACCGTGAACGGTAATCGGAGTGGCGCCGAGTTTTTTGCACGCGTCAAACCAGTTGCTCCCGCGGGCGTCGGCTATGCCGGATTGCATTTGAAGCTGCTGCAACGCCTCCTGGCAAACGGAATAAACGGTGGGCGCGACCGAAGCGCAAGTGGTGCTTCCACCACTTCCGGGTCCGGGCGGAAAACGAGTGTCACCGACCTTGACGGTGATCTGGTCCGGCGCAAGCCCCAGCATTTCGGCGGCGACAACGGCGATGACGGTCCTGGTGCCCGTGCCCAAATCCTGCACACCCATGCGAAGTTCAATGCTGCCGTCGGGGTTGATCTGCGCTTCGCCTTGCGTGCGCTTGTTTCCGCCTCCGCCCCAATTCGCCCCCGCGCAACCGATGCCGGTTTTAATCGGCCCCGGCGAAGCGCCCGGCTTTTGATACTTCTGCTTCCAGCCAAAACGTTCCGCGCCGACTTTGTATTCGTGCTGGCGGGTTTTATTCGGGTCATTTTTAAGCCGCAATTCCAGCGGGTCCATCCCCAGCTTCACAGCCAGGTCGTCCATGGCCGACTCCATCCCGAAAGACGCGGGCGGGTTGCCGGGCGCGCGAAAAGCCCGCGCCGACCCCGCGTTCACGGCGACGTCGGTATGCCGGACGCGGACGTTCGGGACTTTGTAAATGTAAGGCGCGGGAAAATTGACGCCGCCTCCGCCGCCTTCGGAGGAGCCGCCGCCGCCAATGCCCGCCGTTCCGTAATTCTCCAATTGAAAAGCGTGCAGGGTGCCGTCGGACTTTGCGCCCAATTTGATTTTCTGAAAACTGGACGGCCGGTTGCCCACCGCGAGCGATTGGTCGAAGCGCGTCAACATCAGGCGCACCGGTGCTTTGGCGGCCTTGCTCAGCCGCGCCGCGAGCAACCCCTCGACGCCGGGGCCGAATTTTGCTCCAAAACCGCCTCCCATGTATTCGGTGATCACGCGCACCTGGCTCTGTTCCAATTGCAACCCACCCGCCAGCCCGTCACGAACGCTGGAAATGCCCTGGGTCGAGGCCCAAGCGGTCACGCCCTCGTCCGTCCACGAAACCGTGTTGCCGTGGGTTTCCATGGGATGATGAATTTGCACCGGCGTGGTATAAAATCCTTCAATGACGGCGTCGCATTCGGGGAAGGCCGCATCGACGTCGCCTTTGTCGGTCTGCCTGCCGGGGCTTGCGTTGGCCTTCTCCGCCCAGACGCGCGGTGAATCTTCCTTCAGCCCCTCAGTTTCATGCACGACATGCGGGAGCGGAGTCGCAGTGACTTCAATCGCGCGCAGGGCGTCCAGGCACGCCTGTTTGGTGGCGCCCGCGACGGCGGCCAATTCTTCGCCGTAATATCGGGCGGTCATTTCGCCGTCGCGCACGGTGACCGCCGCCTTGATGCCGGGAATTTTCAGGGCCTTCTCCAGGTTGATCGCCGTGATTTTTGCCGCGGCCCATTTCGAGCGCAAGATCATGCCGTAAAGCCACCCTTCCGCCTGGATATCCGAGGCGTAGCGGGCGCGCCCCGTTACTTTCGCGGGGGCGTCGATGCGCAAAGTCGAGTGGCTGATGTATTTGGTTTCTGTGGGCCAGCTAGCCATGGATGACCTCCGTTTTGCTGGCGATCGGCGTGCCGGCCACCTGGAGCGCCGCTTGCATAATGTGCGGCTGCGTCCCGCAACGGCAGATGTTCCCCGCGCACGCGTGCCGGATTTCGTCGGCGGTCGGATGGGGATTGGCCTCGAAAAGGCCGGTCAGACTCATCAGAAAACCGGGCGTGCAATACCCGCACATCAACGCGTCCTTTTCGATAAATGCTTTTTGGATATCGCTCAGTTCGCCGGATTGCTCCAGGCCTTCGACGGTCGTGATGTCGTGGCCTTGCGCCTCAATCGCGAGCTTTTGGCAGCCGTAAATCGGCTTGCCGTCGAACAGCACCGTGCAGGCGCCGCACGACGCCCGGTCGCAACCTTCCTTGGCGCCGGTCAGGCTGCTGTAATTGCGCAACGCATCCAGCAGCGTCACGCGCGGCTCCAATTGCAGGTGGAGGGGCTGGTTGTTTACCTTCAGCGTGACGGAAATTGCCCCAGGCCCGACGAGTTTTTCCGCGTTGGCTTTTTCCAGTTCCGCGGCGACGGATTTGGCGTTCGCGGTCGCGGCGGTGACAGCGGCGGTGCCGACGCTTTTGAAAAACGTCCTCCGGGATTGGACGCCAAAACCTTCTGGATTCGAGTCGCTCATTTTTTGGTCAATCGCAATAATCGGGTGTAATCCTGAGGGGTGTCCAAGTCAAGAGTTAGACGAGGGTCGTCGATGGCGCATTCAATCACCCGCGTGGATGCCAGAAAATCCTTCAGCGTCGGGGCTGTGGTGCTTTGCAATGCGATCCAAGACCGCCGCGGCAACAGGACCGGATGCTGGCCATGTCCGCCGAAGGAAGGCTGGCAAATGTCGTCGGGATGTTTGCGTTGAAATGCCAGCAACGTCCGCAAGCTGGGAGTCCGCAAATGCGGCTGGTCTCCGAGAACAATCGCCCAAACCGCCAATGTCGGTTCCCACCCGGTCCATTTTGCCGCGCAAACTATGGAACTGAACATCCCGCGTTGGGGCAGGGGATTGACGATGCGATTGCGTTTTGGAAAGCGCAAACGATCCAACTCGTCCGCCAGCCGCTCATCATCCGGTCGGGAGACGAGGGCAATTTGCCGCGCGTCCAGATTTCGCCACTGCCAGAGGAGGTGCCCGATGACGGAAGTGCGGCCCCATCGCAACAGCAATTTGGGCCGTCCCATGCGCTTTGACGCCCCCGCGCCCAGGATGGCGACGCCGATCTGAACTTTACTGCCAGCCAAATATCCTCTCAACCAGGTTTCCACAGTCCGGCGTGACACCGCTCTATGTCAAACTCAAAGAGTGGTCGTGCCGGGTTGGGATTTCAAGTGACCACGAATAACGATGCTCAAATCAAGAACGAAAAGGAATACAACCAAGTCATCAATGATGGACGCAACGGCTTGATTGGATAAAAACTGCTCGACGCCCCACAGAATGAATGCCGCCGAAACAATCAGACCCAACGTGATTTGAGTGCGCGTTCTCGGTATGGCGAATTGCATGCACGCGAAGCCCGCCCCTGCGAGCATCAATGGATAAGCCGATTTCAAGCGCCAGGGGATTAAATCAGGGCGGAAATAATGAACAAAACGAAGCCCAAGGGCAAAAACCGCCGTGGAGAGCGCCAAACCAAGGCTCAGAACGCTGAATTTTCGCAGAATAGTCAGATAGGAATTGATTGAACGACAATGGCAGCCGTTGGAGAAGTTAAAAGCGACGGCCTGCGCGTAAAAAAATCGTAAAAAGCGAAGTTGGTTCTACTTGGCGTTTTGGCGATCGTGCCAGCGGATGGCTTCGCGCAGCAGTTCGTTTGCGTTCGCGAGATTCAGCTTTTCCTTGATGCGCGCGCAGAACGCCTGGACGGTTTTGATGCTCACGTTCAATCTTTCGGCTGTTTGCCGGGTGCTGTATCCGCTGCCCAGGGATTGGAATACTTCCAGTTCGCGGTCGCTCAATGTCTCGACGGGCGACACCGTCGATAGCCGGCCTTCGACCCATTTTTCCGCGAGGACCGTGGCGATTTTGTCGCTCAGATAGAGTTTGCCGTCCAGGACGCAACGAATCGCCTGGAGGACATTCCTGGTGACTTCGCGCTTCATGACGTAGCCCCGCGCCCCGGCGCGAAGAGCGCGCTCGGCGTAAAGCGATTCGTCGTGCATCGAAAGGACAATGACAGCCACGTCCGGCGTCGTCACCTTGATGTCCTTGATGAGTTCAATCCCGGAGCCTTCTTCCAGCGAAATATCCACCACCGCGATTTCCGGTTTGACGGATCCAATAAGCTTGATGGCCTCGGCCTTGTCGGCCGCTTCTCCGCAGACGGTGAGGTCCGATTGCTGGTTGATCAAGTTGGAAAGCCACTCGCGCACCAGCGGATGATCGTCCACCAGAAAAACCGTCCGTTTTGTTTTGTTTATGGTCGTTGCCATGCGGCGGCGGCAGCTTTGGAAAAGGTTAATGTATGCGCGAACATTTGTCAGCGGGTTTCCAGCCACGTGCTCGTTAAGTTTTGGGGCAGATCGGGACGGTTCCACCATCCTCCGCCAAGGGCCTGGAATAGCGCGGCGGTATCGGCGTAGCGGTTGGCTTGCGCCTGCACTAGCGCGACGACTCGCGCGGTTTTCATGTCTTCGCCTCCTCGGTTTCCGGGTTTTTATGTTTAAGAAAAATAATTTTCAGCGCCGGCACGATCAGAAGCAACATGATTGGGCCGATAAACATGCCGCCGACAATCACGGTTGCGAGCGGCCGTTGCACCTGGCTTCCAATCCCGGTGGAAACCGCCGCCGGAAGAAGGCCGATGCACGCCGAAAAGCTGGTCATCAACAAGGGCCTCATGCGTGTGGACCCGGCGCGAAACATGATCTCCACAGGCGTCCCTCCGCGAAGGCTTGTCTGGTTGTAATACGTCAATAATAGGATTCCGTTCATCACCGACACGCCCAGCAGCGACACGAAACCGACCGCGGCGGAAATGCTGAAATTAAGCCCGGTAAAGTAAAGCGCCAGCGACCCGCCCGCCGCGGCGAAAACGATCCCGGTCAGCGTCAAAATGCATTCCGTCGCGGAATTGAACAGGCAATACAGCAAGCCGATGATGAGCACCATGCTGATCGGCACAATCACTTCCAGCCGTCGTTTGGCGGTCTGCAAATCTTCAAATTCCCCCGCCCAAACCATCCGGTAGCCGCTGGGAAGATGCACGTTCCTGGTGATGCGCTCCTGCGCCTCCGCCACCGCGCTGCCCAAATCCCGCCCGCGCACGCTGAACTTCACAGGGATATACCGTTGCGTGCTCTCGTGATAAATCCACGCCGCGCCCGTGTCCAACGTGATGGTCGCCAATTCGCTCAACGGAATATACGCGTTGACCCCGCTGCTCGTTTGGTACGCCACCTTGATGTTACGGATTTTTTCGATGCTGTCCCGGAATTCGGGAGCAAATCGCATCACCACGCCAAACTGCCGGTCCCCCTCCAGCACAGTCGTGGCGCTCGCTCCGCCCATGGCCGCTTGAATGACGGTGGTCACGTCGCCCGAATTCAACCCGTAACGCGCCGCCTTGGCGCGGTCCACCTGAATATTGAGATTCGGCTGGCCCAGAAGCGGAAAAATCCCAAGGTCCGCAATCCCGCGCACCTGGCTCATTTGGTCGCGCACTTCCGCCGCGAATTTCTCCAGCATTTGAAGATTAGGCCCCAGGATTTTCACGGAATTGGCGCCTTTGACGCCCGAAATCGCCTCCTCGATGTTGTCCTGTATATACTGCGAGAAATTAAAATTGATGCCAGGCAGCTCGCTCTCAAATTCGCCCTGGATATGTTCGGTCAATTTCTCCTTGGTCACGCCTTTCGGCCATTCGTCCAACGGCTTGAGCGGGACGAACAGTTCGACATTGGAAAATGGTGAAGCGTCGCTTCCGTTATCTGGCCGGCCATGCTGCGAAACCACCGTGACCACCTCCGGATGCCGCTTCAATATCAGGCGCATTTTTCTCGCCGCCGCTTCGCCGTCCTGCAACGAGAGCGTCATCGGCATCGAGGCGCGAATCCAAAAATTGCCTTCCTCAAGGTGCGGCAGAAACTCGCTCCCAAGCCGCATCGACAAAATCGCCGTGATCGTCAAAAAAACCAGCCCGATGACCATCATCACAGCGCGATGCTTCAGCGCGAAGCGCAACGCCGGATTGTAAATACGATGCAAAAGCCGCACGACGATGGTTTCGCGTTCCTCAACGTGGTCGGGGAGGAAAAAGGACGCCAGCACAGGCGTCACCGTAAAAGTGGAGATCAAAGCGCCCGCCAGCGCATAGCCGTAGGTCCTTGCCATCGGGCCAAAAATCTGGCCTTCGACACCTTCCATCGTGAACAGCGGCACGAATCCAGCCACCGTAATGAGCGCCGAAAAGAGCACGGCCTTGTCCACTTGCATCGCGCTGATCAATATCACCCGCAACCGGTCCGTCCATCCCCGGCTCGGTTCCGAATGCAATGACCGCGTCGGGTCCGGCCCATAAAATCCCTCCGCCAGCCGCCGGAGCAGACTCAGTCTTTCCTCCGGTCCCCATTGGAGATTGCGGAAAATATTCTCCACGAGGATCACCGCGAAATCCACGATGATTCCCAGATCCACCGCGCCGACGGAAAGCAAATTCGCGCTCTCCCCGCGCCACAGCAACATCATGATCGCGAAAAACAGCGCAAACGGAATATTCACGCCGACGATGATCGCGCTGCGAAGGTTGCCCAGGAAAATCCATTGGATCAGAAACACCAGCACACATCCGAAGAGCAGATTGTGCAGGACGGTATGGGTCGTTACTGCGATGAGTGAACTGCGGTCATAAAACGGCACAACCTGCACCCCGCGCGGCAAACTGCCATCGGTGTTCATTTTCGCGATTTCCGCTTTGACCTTTGGCAGCATCTTGGCCGTCTCCTCCACACGGCTCATCACCACGATGGACGCCACCACATCGTCGTCGTCGTCCCGCCCGCAAACGCCAAGCCGCGGCACATAGCCGACCTTCACGTTGGCGACGTTTTTGATCAGCACCGGAACGCCATTGGATTGCGACAGCACGACGTTCTGGATGTCATCCACCCTGTAGCCCTTCGTCAAATCGTCGTCCCCGCCGTCGTTGATCAAGCCGACCCCGCGGATATTGATGGATTGCTGGCCAATCCGGATTTCCCGTCCGCCGACGTTGATATTGGCATTGCCCAGCGCGGTCAATATCTGCGGCACAGTGACGTTGTAAGCTTCGAGCTTGCGGGGGTCCACCTCCACGTCAAACTCCTTCGTGGTGCCGCCCCAACTGTTGACCTGCACAATCCCCGGAATCGTCGAGAGCCGCCGCAACACAATCCAGTCCTGCACGGTGCGAAGGTTGGTCAGCCCAAAATGCTTCGGCCCCACCACCTGGTAGCGGTAAATTTCCCCGGTCGAACTATTCTGCTGGATTTGCGGCACCTGCCCGCCGGGAAGGGTGACGTTTTGTTGGATCGCTATGTCCGCCTGCGCGTAGGCGAAGTGGTAGTCAACACCATATTTGAACACCACGCGAATGAACGACAACCCATAAAATGAGGTGGAGCGGATGATGTCGATCCCCGGTGTCGTGTAAAGCCCAATTTCGATGGGAGTGGTGTAATAGCGTTCCATTTCTTCGGCGGAAAGCCCCGGCGCCTGCGCGGTGATTTCAAGGATGACGGGCGTTGGGTTTGGGTACGCCTCGATGTTGAGTTCTTTAAACGCAACCACTCCCGCCCCCGCAAACGCCAGCAGGCAGAAGACAATGATCGCCCGGCGGGCAAGGCAGAACGCAATGACAGGCTTGAGCATGGTCTGCGCGCGGAGTTAGTCGGAAGGCGGCGCGTAGAGGATGTTGCTCAGAAAGATGGCCCCGTCCGTCACGGCCAGTTCCCCCGGCTTCAAACCGTCGAGGATTTGGTATTGGCCGTCGGTTTGCAGGCCAATTTTCACAATTCTTTGGATAAAATGATGCCGGTCCGCCGTCACCCAGGCCACCATGGTTCCGTCTCCATTTCGAACCACCCCTTCCACGGGAATCGCGGTCGCCTCCACCGGATCATGCACTTGAATCACGAACGTGGCGAGCATCCCCGGTTTCAGCTCGTGTTGCGCGTCGGTGATCTCCGACCGCACTGTCATTCGGTGCGTGATCGGATCGACCATCGGGTAAATTTTGGATATTTCCCCCTTAAATGCGCGGTTCGGATACGCCATCACTCTGACATCCAGCGGCTGTCCGACGCGATAAAGCGGGCTGTCCGCTTCCATTACGTTTGCCAGCATCCATTTAAGGGAGACGTTGGCGACGGAATAGGGCGCCGGCGCCGTTCCCGGCTGCACAAAGACCCCGGGCGGCGCATTCACGAAAGTCACCTGCCCGGTCAACGGACTCCGCACCATCAGCGCCGGGTCGATCTGTCGCTTGGCGATGATCTGGTCCATTTCGGCGTCGGTTTTGCCGAAGATGCGCACCGAATTCCGCGCGGCGTTCAGTGCCCCCTCCGCGGTTTGCTCGTCGGACGTGGCCTGTTCGATTTCTCTCTGCGAAATGCCCTTCGTTGTGTAAAGGTCCTTCACCCGCGCCAATTCCTTGCGGGTCAATTCCCGTGTGGCCGCCGTGCTAATCAGCGTGGACTCCGCCTGCACCAGATCGGGGCTGTCGATCGTGTAGAGCGGGTCGCCCGCTTTCACCTCATCTCCTAATTCGGCAAACGTCTTGAGAATCTTCCCCTGGTAAGGCGGGAAAACCTGCACCGAGCAGTCCTGGTCAAAATCGATGTTCCCGACCGCTTCCTTTTCGTCCCTAAACACATGCGTTACGACGGGTTCAATTTTGATCGCGTTTAACTGGCTTTGGGTCAAATCCACGCTCTCTTCATTGGTTGTATCAGCGCGCAACGGCCTGGCGGCAGCGGCGAGCATCGCAAGAACGGTGATTCCTATTCTCATGAATTGTAACGGATCTTTCATACGGTTCTTCCTGCCTCTCAAGTTATTGGGGGTGCCGCCGAAAGTCTGTAGAGCGTGGCCTAAACTTTTTGTACGGCCCCGTCCTACGTCAGGCACGTTCCGCTGGGGCGGGAACGATGCACGTGACGCAAGTCCCGCGCTCTGGAAGTCGTTCCGCTTTGAATGTGGCGCCGATCAGGCTCGCGCGATGCGCCATGATGCGCAGTCCGATTCCATTTCGCGCCGTCGTTGCGGGCGGAAGGCCAATTCCATCGTCGCAAACCGTCAACGTCATCAGGTCCTGTTCTGTCTCCAGCCGGATGATGATTTGGCTCGCCCGGCTGTGTCGGACCGCGTTCGTCGTCGCTTCCTGGGCGATTCGATACAGGTGAATCGCCTCCTCATTTTTCAACGGCAATACCGGCCCGTCGCATTCGAATTGGCAATCGATTTTGAATCGTTCGCGGATGATGTCCGCCAATTCCCCGAGCGCGTCCAGCAATCCTTCCCCTTTCAATTCCGCCGGGTAAAGCCCCCGCGCGAGCGTTCGCGTCAAATCGATCGCCTCCTCGATGAGTTTGACAATATGGTTCGCCGCCTCTGCCTGGCGCGGAGATTGGGACAACTGTTCGCTCAGGACTTGTCCCGCCAGCGCCGTGGCCGTCAGGTGCTGGCAAAGGCTGTCGTGCAGGTCGTGCCCAATCCGCTGTTGCTCCCGCTCCCGAATGCGCAGGATCTCCTCCTCAAGTCGGGCGCGTTCCTGCATTTCATTGTGGAGCGCCGCGGTGCGTTCGCGGACGCGTTGCTCCAGTTGATTGTAGAGCAGCCGCAGCTTCACCAGAATCCAAACCACAGCAAAATAAAACGCCACCGAAATCAGCGCGTTCCAAATCAGCACAAACGCGCTCGAATAGCGCGCCCCCGCAATCAGGTCCCCCGCGACCGACGCCGCAACGCACAACACCGATACAAAAATCCCAAACCACCGCCCGAGAAACCAACTGGCGAGGATCACCGGGATGAGGTAAAACGCGAAAAAATAAAGCTCGAACCCCGTGAGGTAATCGACAATCCCCACAATGAAGACAAATCCGAGGCTGGCCAGCATCGCCGGCGTCTTCGAGCGCCCGCCAAATGCTTTGGCCCATTGAATCATCCCTTATTGATAGGCGAGGGGATGCTTCGAGTAAATTCAGTTATGGTTCGCCCGGCGCTTTGTACCGCAGCTTATCACCGTCCTTGCCCAGTCCGTCGATGGCATTTTTCAGATCGTTAGGGTTGATCGGCTTGGTGAGAAACGATCGTGCTCCCAGCCTGTAAGCCTCCCCCAGTTGCCGCCGGTCCTGATTTACGGTCACCACCAGGATTGGCATATGTGCGAACCGCATGTCCCCCCGAATCTGGCGGAGCACCTCAAACCCATCCAATTCCGGCATCCGCAAATCCAGCAGTAGCAGCGCTGGAAACGGATATTTCTCGCGGTCCTGGTATTCCTCTTCCCCTTTTAAATACGCCAGCGTCGAGTGCCCGTCCTCGACAATATGCACGGGGTTTTCCAATCGAAGCTGTAAAATGGCGCGCTGCACCAGTTTTGCATCATCTGGATTATCCTCTGCGATCAGAATCGCCCCAAGCGATCCTGACCCCTTTTGCCCTTGCTGTTTAGCCGACATCTTCCGTTGCCACCAAGTTTCGTTTCCGGCTGCCCCTCCGTCAATCAGGTCTCTTCCGAAAACCGCTCTAGTGGAAAGGTCCCCCCGCCCTGAGGGTAATGGCCGGTGAGAATTGAAAACTTGGAACCTGCGCCCCGATCAAATATAACCATAGCCGCTGAGAATAATGAGAAGCATGGCGACATTGTGTCTTGTTCCATTTCTGGCCGCGACGGCCTTCAGCCTGGCTGCTGCCCCCCTCAATATCGCGGACGTCCCGCCCGACCCCGTCTTGCTTTTTCATCTGGATTGCGATGCCCTTCGCCAAACCTACATTGGAAAGTATCTTCTTTATGAGGTCAGCAAGCCCGCGCTCCACAGCAACCTCGTGGCTTTCGAGTCTCTTCTCAGTTTTGATTACCGTTCCCAGCTTCATGGCGTGACCGTTTACAGCGAGGGCCTTTCGGCGGTTGATAAAGTCGCCATCATCTACGCGGATTTCGTTCCCGACCACGTGATCGCCTTGGTCAAGTCCGGCAACGCTCCTGGCCAGACGACCGTCAACAATCGCGTAGTTTACCACTGGTCCACCGCCGGCGATCCCTCTCCCAGTTACGCCATCGTCCGAAGCAATTGCATGATTACAGGCAAGAGCGAGAAATACGTGGCTGCGGCCCTTTCAACGGACAACGAACCGTCCCGCAAACTTTCGACAGGCAACGACCCATTCATCCAGGCGACCGCCCACAATCTGGATTTC
Source organism: Verrucomicrobiia bacterium (assembly GCA_036272955.1). Lineage (GTDB taxonomy): Bacteria > Verrucomicrobiota > Verrucomicrobiia > Limisphaerales > Palsa-1400 > DATAUD01. The sequence goes on along the minus strand of DATAXU010000250.1, from coordinate 3,563 downwards.
CTTGCATCACAATCGTATGCCGGCCTGTTCAAATTCGCCAAATGGGCAAAGCTCCAGGCCGTCGAAACCAATGAGCAGTTGAACGCCGTCCTGACCGTCGAAGCGCCGGACGATTACACCGCCAAACAAATGTCCCTCGTCGCGCAGGGTATGATTGCGCAGTTGGGCCTGCAAAAGGATCATCCCCAGGCCGCAAGCCTCGCCACCGCCTTCGCCGTCAAACAGGCTGGCACGACTTGGACCGCCACTCTTTCCGTGGCATCGCAGGATCTCATCGCCGCCATCAAGTCCTACACACCGAAAAAACCCAAGCCCGAGCCGTAGTCGCGCGTCAACCGCCGAATTCCTCCAAAGCCGCAACGACCACCTGTTCCGGCGTAATTCCCCGCAGGCAGCGCAAATCAATCGGGCATTCCCGCAGAAAACACGGCGCACACGGAACAGCCTGCCGCACTATTCGCGCGCGCGACGAAAATATCGGGCCTGTCAGCTCCGGCGAAGTGCTTCCAAAAATGGCCACCACCCGCGCCCCAACCGCCGAAGCCAAGTGCATCGGCCCCGTATCATTCGTCAATACGAGATCGCAAATCTTCAATGCCGCCGCCAGCTCCCGCAAACTCGTTTTCCCCGCCAGGTTCAATGTTTCCTCGCCTATTTCACCCGCGATTTTCGCCGCCAAATCGGCGTCCCCGGCGCCGCCGAAAATCACCCATCGGCAATTCGTTTTCTTCCGCAATTCCGCCGCCGCCTCAATAAATCGCTCCGCCGGCCATCGTTTTGCAGGCCCATATTCCGCCCCCGGATTCAATCCAAACCACGGCCGCCCCTCCAATCGGTCGAGCCCGAATTTTCCTCGCACGCCCTCCTCAACCTGCGCGCTGACCTCGATCCGCGGCGCCAGCGGCTCTATGGACGCCCCCAGCGCTGCCGTCAAATACAAATAGTGCCGCAGGTGATGCGCCTCCGTCGGAATCTCCTCCGGCCTGCTCCCCAGCCGGATGCGTTCCTGGATTTCCCCGACCGTGCGCTTGCGCATTTCAATTGCATCCGCGCGCCGCGGCAGCGATTGAGTCAAGAAGAACCCTCTTCCCGTTCCAATCCGCTGTGGAATCCTCGCCAGCCAAAGTTCCAGCGCGGACCGCGCCGAATTCGGAAATGCGATTCCCGCGGTAAACCCGCGTCCCCGTAACATCCGCCCCACCTCCCAGACCGTCTCCCCGCGCCCGAACGTCAGCACCTCATCGACAAACGTCTGCCCCTCCCACAGCCCCGCCAGTTTATTCGGCGAGAGCAGCGTGATCCGCGCTTGCGGACGCGCCTCCCGCAATCGCATCAACGCCGGCGTCGTCATGATCGCGTCCCCCATCCAGTTGACGCCGCGCACCAGGATATTTTCGACCGGCGCGGGCATGGTCAGCGAAGGCAGATTTTCTGCACGCAATCGTCGAAATCCTTGGCCCCGTCCAAAATCTTGATCTCAACGCGCATGAAATAAATCGGCAAATCGCGCCGGTCCAATTTCGGAAATCGGACCGCGTCTTTTTGCGTCGTGACGATAATTTCCGCCTGCCGTTTTTTGCTGCGGTTGATCGCGTTCAGCATTTCCTGTTGGGTGAACCGGTGATGGTCCGCGAAGCGTTTGGAATAAACCAATTCACGGCAAAGCTTGACAACGCTTTGCTCAAAACTTTCCGGCTGCGCGATCCCGCTCAACGTCGCCACCCGTTTTTCCTTCAAAAACTCCAGCCCCTTTTGTTCCCCGGTGAAAACATCCTCAAAATAAAGCGGCGCATGGATGCACTCGATGATTCCCGCCGTGGGATTGTAGCGCTCGATGCGTTCCCGCAACTCCCTGGCTTTCCCGTCGCTTTTCGTGATGAAAATGACGCTTGCCCTGGAAAGGTGCGACGGCGGTTCCCGCAACGTCCCACGCGGAAACAAGTGTTCATTCCCAAACGGTTGCTGGCAATCCACCAGCACCACGTCCTGCCGCCGTCCCGCCAGCCTCCAGTATTGGAAACCGTCGTCGAGCAAAAGCGTGTCGCACCCAAAATGCTCGATTGCGTACCGCCCGCTTTTGACCCGGTTCTTGTCCACCAGCACCACAACGTCCTTCAAGTTGGACGCGAGCATGTAAGGTTCATCGCCCGCCGTGTCGGAGTCCAGCAGCAGCGATTTTCCGTCGGAAACCACCCGTGGCGGCGTGCTGTCTTCCCGAAACAGGATCTTGTTCAGGATAAGTTCGCCCATCGGCTTCGGTCGCGAGCGATATCCGCGCGAAAGAATCGCCACCGTCCTCCCCTGCCGTTGCAATTCCCGCGCAAATTTTTCCACCACCGGCGTCTTGCCCGTCCCTCCAAATGTCAGGTTCCCGATCGCGATGACCTGTATCCCCAGCGTCGAATCGCGAACAAGCCTTGCCTGGATAAAAAAGCGATGAATCTTAAGCCCGAACTGGTACACCTTCGAGAGCGCGAAAAGGATCGAGCGCAAGATGGCGGCCCGTTTCCCGCGCCGCTGCTCGAAGATGACTTCCAGAAACGGTTGTTCAATCGCTTCTATCCACGCTCGAATTGTCTGACGCATGCAGACCGCAACTCTGCCTCGTCAATCGCCCCGCCGCAAGTCCGACCCGCCTTCGCCTCCGACGAAGGCGGGTTGGGTCGCGCCCGAAAACCAACGTCGTTGCCCACACAGTCGGTCGGGGTATTACGGCACTGTTTCATACCAATGGTTGGTGACCGGCAAAAAGACGTGACCATAATAACCAGGAATTTGAAATGCGCCTTTTGGGGTTGAGACGGCGACTGTATTCGTTCCGGAATAGTAAACAATCGCATGGCGCCTGCTTAGCCAGACAGGGCGGGGAAACACGACGATAACAGAACCTTCTGCATTGGTTTGGCCGTAAGCTGTGGTATTGCCGTTACTGCCCACGTCAGCACCTCTCGAAGTCAGAGTATTTTTCCTTTGCATGGCTTCGTTGACGATTAAATCATAAGTAACTTGCCCACTGGAAAAAAACCAACGGTGTTCCCTGTCCATCGCCCAATTTCCGATGAAAGGCGTAATCCAAAAAAAATCGATGATTATCAAAATGCACGCCGCGATTGAAAACAGTCTCTCGGTCGGCACAAACACGAAGCCTAGATTTATAAGGAATAAAGGGAACAGGGCGAAACCGAAAAACCCAACAAATAGATACGTAAACGGCGGGCGATATGGCGTTAATGACAGAATTATTTGAGCGGTAATCCAAACCACCAATGTGAGGCCCGCCATAACCGCAAAAAAGTGCTTTTGGATTCTCCTCATCTGCATGTGTTTCTACCTTCCGTTCTGACGCCGAGCTTTGTCAAACTCAAAGGACCTGCAAATAGTAGCCTTTGGTGAAAGCGGACCTGTCGCGCCGTAGCCTCTGGGGTGTGATTAGAAGTGGGTGAGGGTCAGGTCCAAAAGGATTCCCATTGTTGATTGGCTCGCAGGACGCGGAGTTGGGCGATTTGGTCGGCGGAAGTGAGCAGCCAGGCGGCTCCCGCTTTTTTGAGGCGGGCGTGGAGGAC
>DATAXU010000249.1:0-23112 GCA_036272955.1 Verrucomicrobiia bacterium | reverse complement strand
CCGCAGGGGGGCGCGAGCTAAGGCTCGCAGCTCGCCCCCCTGCTCCTTTAACTTGCTAATAACGCCCCACCTTCACCAAGAATTTCACCATCTAACGTCACCTAAAAAATTGTCTAGACAATGGGGAGCACCTCAATCTATCGGGCTGTCATGAGCCAATTGCTTTTGAACTCATCGGAATTCCCAAACGTGTGGACATGCAATTTGTGGCGCATCCCGGCGACGCTTCCGTGTTGTATCGTCAATTGCGGGCCTACTTTCCCGAAGCTTTGTTTCAGGAAGGCAAAGATGGTCTGCTGTCGGCTTGGGAATCAGGCGAGGGCACTGAAGCTCTGGTAGTGGAGTTTGGATTGGCGCGGGAATTTATGTTCTCCCTGGCGACGGGGAAGCTTGACCCATTCATCGGAATTGTTGGCGCCTTGTCTGACCTGAGAGCGAACGAATTCGGACTTTTCCAGGTCCTTTTCCAAGCTGCCCATAAACCGTGGGCAGACAGTATCATTCGCTCAGTCACCTGCGACGGTCGCAAAGCATTTTTTGTCAACGTGCCTGAGCTAGTTAACGCCGCGGAGGAAAAGGTTAAGCACCCGCTCTTTGCCGCGGTCGTGCGGATTGCCGTAAGCGCCGCGTCGCCCCGCCGGCTGTCGCAGCTTGCCTGTGACATGGCGGCATCCCTTCGCGTTTTTGACAGCCCGCAGGGCAACGAACTGATTCCGCTCAACAATACAGACTATGCGGGCGATGAACACATTCAGGACGCGCTTTGCCGACAATCCCGCCGGACAGGCATGTTGCTTACCAGCGACGAATTGATCGGCTTTGTGCATCTGCCTTCGAGCGCAGTACGATCCGAGGTCCTGACGCGCAACATCGCAAGGTCGAAGTCCGCCCCGGCCATTGCCAGAAGTTCATCGGGGCTTTTGCTTGGGGATAATATTCACAACGGCGTAAAAACAGCGGTTCGGTTGACTCCCAACCAACGGGTCCAGCACATGCATATTATCGGGGCCTCCGGCACCGGCAAAAGCACCCTGCTCTTCAATCTCCTTCGCCAGGATATTGAGAACGGTGAAGGCGTTGCGCTTCTTGATCCTCACGGCGATTTGGTTGACAAGGTTTTAGGAATCATCCCCGAGGCCCGAATTGATGATGTGATTCTCATCGACCCATCGGATGAGGAGTATTCGGTTGGCTTCAACATCCTCTCCGCCCATAGCGATCTTGAAAAAACTCTCTTGGCATCCGACCTCGTCTCCATTTTCCAACGTCTGAGCACATCCTGGGGCGACCAAATGAACAGTGTCCTACAGAATGCGATTCTTGCCTTTCTCGAGAGCAGCCTGACCGGGACGCTCTCCGACTTGCGCCGATTCCTGCTGGAACCCGCCTATCGATCCGAATTTCTGAAATCCGTCCGGGATTCCGAATTGCTTTACTATTGGCAGAAAGCATTCCCTCAGCTTGTCGGCAACCGGTCTGTCGGTCCGATTATCACTCGACTTGATACCTTTCTAGCTCCAAAGCCAATCCGCTACATGGTCTCTCAGGCAAAGAACCGCCTCGACTTCGCCGACATCATGGATTCAGGGAAAATCTTTCTCGCGAAGCTGCCGCAAGGTTTGCTTGGGAAAGAGAATTCATACCTCTTGGGGGCGCTTCTTGTGGGCAAATTCCAGCAATTGGCCATGGCCCGCCAGGCAAAGCAGACTGCCGCCCGGAGAGACTTTTGGATCTTTATTGATGAATTCCATCAGTTCATCACTCCCTCGATGGCGCAGATTCTCTCCGGCGCACGGAAATATCGCATCGGCTTGACGCTCGCCCATCAGGAATTGCAGCAGTTGGAGCGCAATCGCGACGTGGCGAGCGCCGTGATGTCGAATCCCTCTACCCGTATCGTCTTCCGAGTCGGCGATGCCGATGCCAAAAAGCTCGCTGAGGGCTTTTCATATTTTGAAGCGAAAGATCTGCAAAATCTGGAAACCGGGCAAGCCATAGCCCGCGTCGAACGGGCAGACTTTGACTTCAATCTTTCCGTTCCCTTTCCGGTGGGGGCGAATCGGCTCGATGCAGCAGCCATCCGCGACAAGATCATCACGGGTTCGAGAGAAAAGTATGCATCGCCACGAGTGGAGGTCGAAGTGGCATTGCAGGCAAAAGTTGAACCACAGACGAAGCGGCCGTCCAAAACGACATCGCTGGCTGCCCCCCTCTCGCCGAAAGTCTCGCAAACTGATCCGTTGGTCTCTGACTCCGGCCTTCAGAAACAGACGGAACCGAAAGGCCACTCGGTTTCCTCGGAGCCTACTCCGAAAGAACCTGCCGCTAGCCCGGCCGCCTCACGGGCTGACGATGTCAAACCTCTGCGGGACACTCCGCCCGTGCGCGACTTGGGCCGCGGGGGCGTGCAGCACAAAGCGATTCAAAAACGAATCAAAGAGGCAGCCGAGAGACTTGGGTTCCGGAGCACTATCGAAAAGGAGATACTATCCGGCCGAGGCAGCATCGATTTATTCCTAGAGCGCAGACCTCAGACTATTGCCTGTGAAATATCTATCAGCACGACGGTGGACCACGAGGTTGGTAACGTCGAGAAGTGTGTCAAAGAGAAAATCCCATCCGTTGTAGTGATCTGCATCGACGAAGATCGTGTGCGGCGCATCTCCGCCGCGGTTGTCGGAAGCCTGGGAGAAGAAGTCGCCTCAAACGTCCTGTATTTCATGCCAGATGCGTTCATTGCGCATCTCGAATCGCTGCCACACGAAAATTCACCGGAAACCGCGATCCCTTCGATTCGACGGGGATACAAAATCAGGCGTTCGGTCTCCGGCTTAACATCTGCAGAGCGACGGGCGCAGGAAGAAATCACCATACGCACGATTGCAGAGTCGATGCAACGCTCGAAGAAAAAAAAGGGAGAATAGGCCAAATCTTATCATACATTTATGGCTAAGATATTTCAGTTTAGGCAAGTCTCCGATGCCAATCTCACGAGGCGTAAGAGATCCCTGTTGCAGAATATGCGCATCCCTTCTAGCGCCGTCCGTGCCTCGCGGGTCCGACAGTTCCTGACCTGCGGAAAGAAAAACTGCCGCTGCCGCCAAGGACGGAAGCACGGCCCATTTTCATATCTGGTCCGGTGCATGAGCGTTGGGAATATCCGCAAGTTTTTGCTCAAAACCCCCGCGCAGCAGGAGCAAGCCAACGTTTCCATTGCCGCTTACGTTGTATTTCAAAGGCAACTTGAAGAACTTTCCCAAATCAATACCGAGTTATTGCGCCGCGGGTTGCCGGTGGATGCTGTCTCATCTTAGACTGCGTCGCGCCTCGGCTAGCTGTTGCTCCCGACTTGCCAAGCGCGTGGCTATCGCAGAATTTGGGCGAACATATCGCAGCAGTAGTCTTGACAAACAAATTACGGTACGTTACCATGTACACAGATTGAAATTTGTGTTGTAATTTTCTTTCGAGTGCCGGTCATCCCCATGTTCGGTCTTCGAGAGGATGTTATATACATGTGCGAGCATTCTCTCCCGCCGGCTTCGTCAGCCGACTGGCATTATCAATTAGTATTCATCGCGATGAAAACGTACAGAGTCACCTATCCAGTCACTTCCTTGGTACTTGAAGCGGAAAATGAGCAGGAAGCGGTCGAAAAATTTGCGCGCGAGTTCGACCCAGACGACCCATGCTCCCAGCCAGACGTTCAAGAAATAACGGAATAAGAAACCATGGATGAAAAAATCAAAACCAGTTTGAACAGGATTTTGGACTATCTGCACGCTGACGAGGAGCGACATTGGATGGAAGCCGGCCGTCCAAAAATCGGCCACGTCTTCTACGACATTATCAGAGTGGTCGAGTGGCTCGATTCAACTGCCGACATTAAAAATCATGCACTCGATACGCTACACTAGACAATTGCGGGAAACACTTTCGCAGGGAGACCGTGAGTTCAAGCTCGCCCTTCAATTCGGCGTGTTCTCGCGCAAGACTATTTCTCCCCTGCCTGCCGGTCGCTTTCGGGTCGTCAATCACATTGACAATACCACGCAGAAACTCACCAGCAAACAGTTACATACCCATGGCAATATCGGCAGGGCGATGAAGCTTGGCGCGTTCGTTCTATCGCCCGAGCGTCCAAGAGATTATTAGCATAAACCACCGACACCATGTCAAATTATGAAGACTTTCCCATTACCAGCGTCTGCCGCGCCGATCTCGAAAGCATCGGGTTTGACGCGAGCAACGTGGATGAAGGTACAATGAAGACCCTTGCAGGACAGCTCGCGGATGATTACTGCGATCAGTTATTTTGGTCGAGTCTCGAGATTCTCGCCGAGCACCACAAGATTCCAAAACAGCCAGAGCGACTCACTGTCGCCTTTCATTCGCGTCCTCTTTCGTGGCAGGCGAAAGCACGCCTTACGTCGGCCTTTTCTTTTTCCCTTTTCGTTTCAGAATGAACGGGCCGCTGACAACTTGAAACGGCGAATACGCCTCAATCATCCGCATTCGCAATTTGAGCAGACTTTGCTCAGGGTTCTCTTCGGCGTTGAAGATCGACGTTTGAGATACACGCATTTCCCGTGCCGCTTGCGCGCGGCTCTTTTTGGCCTCTTTTCGAAACCGTTTGGCGAGCGCCGCCAAGTCATGTTCGGACAACATTTTGTTTTTCAACACGACAAATAATAACCACAGTATATGCAAATTAGCTACACTTTGTTCTTGTATCTACAGAATGCTTCTGGAATATTTGACTCGTGAAAGAAAACGCCGTCCACGGCAAGCCTGTCGGGATTTGGATTCGAGTCTCAACGGAAGACCAAGCCCAAGGCGAAAGCCCAGAGCATCATGAACAGCGCGCACGCGAATACGCTAAATGGAATGGCTGGACGGTCAAGGAAGTCTATGACCTTGCCGGCGTCTCCGGCAAAACGGTAATGGAGCACCCCGAATCCAAGCGGATGCTTGCGGACATCCGCCGCGGCCACGTCAGCGCGCTCATCTTTTCAAAGCTTGCCCGACTTGCACGCAATACCAAGGAACTCCTCGAGTTCTCCGACCTGTTCCGCGAGAGCAGTGCCGACATGATTTCTTTGCAGGAGAAGATAGACACTTCGACGCCGGCAGGACGCCTCTTTTACACGATGATTGCGGCGCTCTCGCAATGGGAACGGGAGGAAATCGCTGACCGCGTGAAGGCTTCCATTAAAATTCGCGCAAAACTCGGCAAAAGTTTGGGCGGCGCCGCGCCATTTGGATACATGTGGAAAGACAAGAAGCTTATTCAAAACGCCGCCGAAGCCCCCGTGCGCAAACTCATGTATGAGTTTGCGCACGGGAAAAACGGAAAAAGAGCGTCGCGCGGCTCCTCAACGAAGCTGGATACCGGACGAGAAAAGGAGTGCGGTTCACCGATACCACGGTTGTCCGGCTCCTTGAGGACACGACGGCCAAAGGGTTCTACCGCGCCAATCACACCTATCGGGATGGCAAAGGTAAACTCATTGCCAAGCCGGAATCCGAATGGGTATTCACGCCGGTCGAACCGATTGTGACCGACGAACTCTGGCAACAATGCAACCACCTGCTTGATGCCCGCAAGAACGGCAGGCCGGTTGGCCGAAAGGTCGTGCAATTATTTGCAGGCCTGCTCTTTTGCGGCTGTGGCGCCAAAATGTATGTCTTTGCCCGTTCACCCAAATACGTGTGCCCGAAATGCAGAAACAAGATTCCCATCACGGACATTGAAGGCATTTTCAAAGACGAACTCCAAGATTTCTTCGTCTCCCGCGAAAAAGTGGCGGCTCACCTTTCTCGTGGCAACGAGTTCTTGGCTGACAAGAAGTCACACCTTGCCGCCCATACACGACAGATGGACAAGGTCAGGACGGAGATGCGCAAGGTCTATGAGCTTTATCAAGGCGACCAGATTACGCCCGACGGCTTCGGAAAGCTCTACAAACCGCTTGAAGAGCAGGAGCGCGGCCTGGCGGCAGAGTTGCCCAGGCTCCAAGGCGAAGTTGACGCGATGGAAATGCGGCAGTTGTCCGCCGATGAAGTCGTCTCCGAAGCGACCAATCTGCACCGCCTCTGGCCGAAATTCACCCCCGAAGAGAAGAGGAACATCGTCGAGAGCATTACCGAAAAGATCGTCGTGGCGGGCGACCAGATTGATATAACCCTCTGCTACGTGCCATCTTCTGAAGAACTCACAAAAAGGCAACGAAACCTGTGGCCTTCGAATTGGGGCAGTCGGATTGGGAATTCATGTCGAACTGTTTTTGCATTGGTTACAAGATTGGATACCACTTTGTGGAACGGAAGACCGGGGGCGGAAATTACTTATTGACTGAAAGCGGGTCGGACATCGGGCCTAATTCGGTGCGGGTCGAGACCAGTCAGGCGCACGCGGGGATTTCGTTCGTGAATTGCCAGTTCATGGCGGGTATCCAGACTGCGCACACAAACCGGGGGCCGGTGAAATTCACGGCGTGCGGTTTTTGGGGAATTCCGAGCACGGACCATCACGCGTTGCTGGATGGGACGGGGCACACTTTTTTTACGAGCTGCCATTTTATAAATTGGGGACAGCGGGATCACGAAGCGGCGGCGATCCAGGCGAGGCGCGGAGGGTTGACGGTGACGGCGTGCGATTTCATGGACGCGGGCAAAGCGCAGGTCGTCGTGGAAGCGGACATCGATGCGGCGATGGTTTATGGCAACCGGCTGCGAGGCGCCAACCGGATCGTCAATAACGCGGGAGAGCGGGCGCAGATCGCGATGAATGTGGTCAGCGCGTCGTGAGAATTATTTTCATCGCATTCGTGGTTGAATCAATTATTCGAATTGCGCTAAGCTCGCGGCACGTAATGGCAATGCGACAATTTCTCCGCATCGCACACTGGCTGATGGCGCTTGGGCCGGTCGCGCTTTGTTTCCTGACGCTCACCTTGTCTGCGCAGACGAACGCCCCGGATGACGCCAGCCTTGCGGCGCAGGACAAGGACGAATGCATCCGCAATCTGAAAGTCATCTACGATGCCATCCAGCTTTACCAGATGGACCATAAGGAATTGCCCAATTGGCTGTCGGACCTGGTCCCGCAATATCTCGATGCCAATACGCTGATTTGCCCGGCTTGCAAACGGACGGGAGAGATCGAGTCCTCGGCGTTGGCGGACCCAAAGCTGCCGTGCTCCTACTTGTATGAATTTTGCCCGATGCCGCTGGGAAAAAATGACGCGCCGGGCGACCCGACGAAAACGCGCCGTGATTGGAAACGGCGGCAGATGGGATTGGTTGGGTCGGTGGTGCCGATTGTCCGATGCCGGCATCATGGGTCGGTCCTGAATCTGGCGTTCGACGGGAAGGTCTATGAAAGCGGCCCATCGTGGGAGGACCTTTTGGCCAATCGCTTTGACATCACGCAATTGGAATCGGCACGGATTTTTCCCGCCGCACCGGGGGCGGGTGTCGTCGCTGATACTGCGGCGTTGCCGGGGCTTTATCCGCCGCGCGATCCCAATGCCAGCCCGCGGCTGATCAACCTGGACAAGTATTATAATGCGCCGTTTACGGAATCGTGGAACGGCAAATCGAGTAACAACCTTGCGTCGCTACCGACGGGCGTGGAGAAGCTGGCGGGAGTGGAATATGACGTGCGCGGGCTTGTGCAGTTGGGTTGCAGGTCGAGGCCGTTGAGGCGGTTTCCGTCGCGGGTCGAGGGAATACAAATTCACCAGAAATGCACGCGGCTTTGTTTTCTGCACTCGATCGTTTTTGGCGGCACCAATGACGATGGAGTTCTCGTCGGGAGCTATATAGTGCATTTTGCCACGAACGCGATGCAGTTACAAATCCCGATCATCTACGGGCGCGACGCGCGCAACTGGCACCGGCTTCGCGACGAACCACCAGGCCCGGCCCTCAAGATCGCCTGGACCGGGACGAACGAAACGAGCCATGGGCTGCGGCTCTTCACGACGATTTGGACCAACGTTGCGCCGGATGTGAAAATTGACAGCGTCGATTTCGTTTCGGCGATGGGCGGGGCGGCGCCGTTCCTGATCGCCATTACCGCCGAGTAACCGTGAAAGTTCGCGAAGTTTTATCAGCGGTTGGAGTTTGGATGCTTGGAGCGGCGCTGTTGCTGGCGGCGGCGTTGAGCGAGGCATCGCCGGTTCGCGTGACGACCTGGGACTTGGAGCCGACCTTGATGGCCGGCTCCAACGGATGGTCCGCCAGCTATCAGAAAACCATGGTCCGGGAAGTGGCGGCGACGCTGGGCAAATTGCATCCGGACGTCATTATTTTGCAGAATGTTGCGGGTTGGGATATCTGCCACGAACTTGCGGCGCAGTTGCAGCCAGTTTACCCGGTGGGGGTTTGTTCAACGTTTCGCGACCCGCATTCAAAACGGTTGGGGCACCAAGTGGCGGTGCTTTCGCGGACCAAGGCGTTCCTGGGGTGGGCGGAATCGTGGCAGAACACAGGTGATTTTTCGGGCCAGGGATATGGCGTCGCGGTGTTGAGGTTGGGTGACAAAAACGCGGCTGTTTTCTCCGTGCAGGCGCGCCAGGAATGGGGGAGCAACATCGTCAAACAAATCTCCACGTTTCAAAACTGGAGCGATAACCGGCCGCAGGCGTTCATCGTGGCCGGCGATTTCGATTCGCCGGATTTGGCGTTGGAACGAATTGGTTTTGATAAGGCATCCGTGCCGTCGGGTTGCGTTTTTACCAGGGACGCAGGGCAGGTTGCCGTGCCGACAATCACTCGAACGGCGCTTTGCGAACATCCGGCGGCGACGTTTGAAATGGATTTGGACGCTCTGGTGAACAGGCGCGCGATTTTGGCGACGCCTCCCGCGACGTCGAAAAGCTTGAGAAACATTTTGTGGCTGACGGCGGGGGTTGGGGGGATCCTCTTGGCGTTGGGACTTGCGGGACGATCCAAAAGACACGGAAGGCAAACCGGGTTGGCGATTGCCAGTCCGCGAGCGGGGCAAGTCCTCGGGGCACCGGCGGAGGGGCTGCCATACGTGCATATCGAGACGGAAGGTTCGATGCAGACGCAATCGCAGACATGGCGTGTGCCGCCGGAGACGGTGCGGGCGCGGCCGAAACTGACGGCGGAGGCGGAGGCAAGCGTAGTCGCCAGCGTCAGCCGGTGGCTGAAGCACGCGGTGCTGCGGAGGTTGTTGTCGGACCGCTCGCAATTGGCGGCGACGCAACAGGTGGCGGCGATGAAAGTGCTGGAGGTGGACAAGCGGCTGGCAAAAGTGGAGCGGCAAATCCAACAGCAGCAACGGGATTACGAGGAGTGCATCGACGGGTTGCTGAAAGAACTTGTTGCGGCAAAGGAAGAAAACCGGGAATTGATCCGCGCCAAGATCGCGCTCGTAAAGGCCGAGATGGAGAAGGCGCAGCACCGGGCGAGGGCGGGATTTTGATTTTTCCGGTTTTGGTTTGCATTTCCCGGAGTTCTTTCTACGGTTGGATTTGATGACAACAAAGGCGAATTTCGGCTTTGGATTTTTCCGCGCCACTTGTCTGGCGCTGTTGATCGTTGCGGCATCGCTTCTCCAATCCGTGCGCGCGGCCGACACGAATGCGCCGCTGGATGCCACGCAAGGCGCGCCCGCCGATACGGTGCGTTCCTACTCGCAAATCGAGGAACAATTGCTTTCCGCGCAACTGGCCCTGGAGAAATACCGGCAGGACGCCGACGCGGCGGCCGCGAGCAATTCCGTGGCGATGGACGACCGGTTGAAAGCAATGGAGAAAGCCTTCGCCGACGAGCGGCTCGAACAACTCTCGAACATCGAGCATTCGACGCGGATGGTGCTGATTGCGTCGGGCGCGGTCGCGGCGATTGGTTTTGTGGCGCTGGCACTGGCGGCGTTTTTGCAGTGGACGGCAGTGAACCGCCTTTCGAGCGTCGCGGCGAGGCTTTCCGCGCAGTCACCGCCGGCGCTGGGCCTGGGCGAGACAGCGTTGTTGCCGGCCGGCGCGGTGGAACAGTCCAACACGCGTTTCCTGGGTCTGATCGAACGATTGGAACAGCGCATCCATGAATTGGAGGCGTCGCTCACCCCGCACAAGGCGTTGGCGGAAGGCAGCGAAACGAATGGGAACGGTGCCGCAAAGGAATCGGCAGTCGGCGCGGTTGCGTTGCCGGCGGGTCCCGGAAAATCCAGCATGGTCGATCTGATGTTGAGCAAAAGCCAAACGCTGTTGAAATTGGGAAAAGCCGAGGCGGCGCTGGGGTGCCTCGACGAAATACTCGTGATGGACCCGGACAACGCGCTGGCGCTGGTCAAGAAAGGCGGCGCGCTGGAACGGTTGCAGCGATTTGAGGATGCGCTTCAATGCTACGATCGCGCAATCGCCCACGATAATTCGATGACGATCGCGTATCTTTGCAAAGGCGGAGTCTTCAACCGCCTGGAACGTTATACCGAGGCGCTGGCGTGCTATGAGCTGGCGCTCAAGAAAACAGACAAGCCGGCCAGCCCACCCTCGTAATTACGGCTGGGTGGCGCGTTTGGCGCCGCCGTTTCCGCCGCACAGGAAACGATTTACCGCGTTCAAATAGGCGCGGGCGCTGGCTTCGATTACGTCTGTGCTGGCGCCTTTGCCGGTGACCATTTGCCCATCCCCAAAGTTCACCTTGACGGTTACTTCGCCGAGGGCGTCCTTGCCTTGTGAGACGGCGCGCAAGGAATAATCGATCAAACGTCCCTTCGTGCGGGTGAGGCGGTCGATGGCCTTGAGGGCGGCATCGACGGGGCCGTCGCCAATTCCGGCATCCTGCACGCACTCGGGTTTTTTGCCGGTGATTTTTTGGAGGCGGACGGTGGCGGTGGGCACGGTGCGGTTGCCGCTTGTGACGCTCAAATAATCGAGCGTCCAAGTCTCGGGAACTTCGGTGATCTGGCCTTCGACGAGGGCGGAGAGATCGTCGTCATAGACGAATTTCTTCTTGTCCCCGATTTCCTTGAAGCGGGTGAAAATGGCGGCGACGTCGGCCTCGGCCATTTTAAAGCCGAGATGTTTCAAGCGCGCCGCGACGGCAGCGCGTCCGCTGTGCTTGGTCAAGGGCAATTCGGTGCCGCCCCAGCCGACTGTTTGAGGGTCGATGATTTCGTAGGTTTCGCGCTTTTTCAAAATGCCGTCCTGATGGATGCCGCTGGAGTGCGCGAACGCGTTTTCGCCGACGATGGCCTTGCTTCGCTGGACGACGAGGCCGCTCATGCGGGAGACCAAGCGGGAGGATTTTACGATTTCGCGGGTGTTCAAACCGCAGTCAAAACCGGTATAGAAATCGCCGCGGGTCTTGATGGCCATCGCGATTTCCTCAAGGGCGGCGTTGCCGGCGCGCTCGCCGATGCCGTTAACGGTGCATTCGACCTGGCGCGCGCCGTGGTGAATGGCGGCGAGGGAATTGGCGACGGCCAACCCGAGATCGTTGTGGCAATGGACGCTGATGACCGCCTTGCCGGATTGAAATTCCGGGACGGCGTCATATAAATTCTGAATCAACGCGCCGTATTGATCGGGGACGGCCCAGCCGACGGTGTCGGGAATGTTGACCGTGGTGGCGCCGGCGGCGACGACGGCCCGGCAGACTTCCACCAAGAAATCCGGTTCCGTGCGCGAGCCGTCCTCGGGGGAGAATTCGACATTGTCCACAAAGGATTTGGCGCGTTTGACGCCGTCCACCGCGAGACGGAGAATCTCGTTCCTGGCCTTGTTGAGCTTGAACTCGCGATGAATTTTGGAGGTGGCCAAAAAGACGTGGATGCGTCCGCGCTTGCCGGCCGGTTTGATGGCTTCGCCGGCGGCGTCGATGTCGCGGGGCACGCAACGGGCGAGGCCGCAAATGACGGGGCCTTTGACCTCGCGGGAGATGGCCTGGACGGCGGCAAAATCGCCGTCGCTGATGACGGGAAAGCCGGCCTCAATGACATCGACGTTGAGGCGGGCGAGTTGGCGGGCGACCTCCAATTTTTCGCGCAAATTCATGGAAGCGCCGGGGCATTGTTCGCCGTCGCGCAATGTCGTATCGAATATAATGATGCGTTTATTTTTCATAATGTCGTTCCTGTAAAACAAAAACCCCATCGCCGTTCTGGCGATGGGGTTTGAAAATTCCTGTCAACGAATATTAAACCTCGACCGCCACGCGGCGTAGAAGCAGCGCGTTCAGCAGCAGTGCAAGGTTCAAATTACGATTCACGGCGGAGTAGATACCGCTAAAAAAGCGGAAGGTCAAATTTTTTTTCAAGTTTTTTGGATTTGGGCTTGTTTGTCCCAAGAGGGGACAGTGGTTTTGGACACTGTCCGTAAGCCTGACGCTTTTTTAGTGGAAACTCCTGATTGTCATAATTGCGACCCCGTGTAAAGTATAACCAGACCCAAAAAGAGGACCATTGGCACTCAGTTTGCTATTAAGTTGTCATGGATAATAACATAAATAAAGCCTCGGTATCACTCCTCGCGATGGCAGCGCTGGTCTTGGCGGCAATCGCGGCAAAAGTTCGCGCCACAGTTGATGCGCAAGCCCCTGTCGGTTATGAGGATGAGAACGGGTTTCATTTTGGCAGTCCCTTCGGGAAATAAGCCCGACCGGGTTGACTTTGCCAGGGAGAGTCGCCCGACATCGAGCTTAAGTGTCCTGTTGGTGACACTTAGTGTCCAGAATCTGGACGCCTTTCCTGGTTAGTTTATCCGAATCCCAATAACCGTCCGCCTTGATACGTCACAAAGGCAAAAATCCACGCCAAAGCCCCCATATAGACCCATTGGAATAACGGCCATTTCCACGAATTTGTCTCCCTTTGGACAATCGCAACGGTGCTAACACATTGCAGTGCAAGGACATAAAACACCATCAGAGTGATAGCCGTGAGCGTTGTGTAAACAGGCGTTCCATCGGGACGTTTTTGTTGGCGCATCACCTGGGCCAGATCGCGGGTATGGGTGTCCTCATCGGTGCCTTCGGCGACATTGTAAACGATGGACATGGTGCTCACAAAGACTTCGCGGGCGGCGAAAGAGGAGATGATGCCGATGCCGATCTTCCAATCGAAGCCAAGTGGGGCGATGGCAGGCTCAATCCAGTGGCCCGCCATCCCGGCAAAACTTCCGCGCAACCGCTGGCCGGCCTGAGCGGGGTTGGTGTCGCCCGTGCTCGCCGTGGCGGAATGACGGGGATAGCTGGCCAGGAACCAAAGTAAAATGTTGATGCCCAAAATCACGGTTCCGGCGCGGCGGAGAAACAGCTTTGACCGATCCCACATGTGCCGCAAAACGACCGTCGCCAGGGGGCGCTTGTAGGGGGGCAATTCCATCACGAGCATGGGTGTTTCGCCTTTGAGCAGGGTTTTTTTGAGAAGCCACGCCATGGCCAGGGCGACGACAATTCCGAGCAGGTACATGGAAAGCATCGTGACGCTTTCGAGAAGGATTCGTCCCGGCATGCAGGCGGCGATCAATAATGTGTAAACTGGAAGGCGCGCCGAACAACTCATCAACGGGGCGACGAGGATTGTCACGAGGCGGTCTTTGGGTGTTTCGATGGTGCGCGTGGCCATGATACCGGGGATTGCGCACGCAAAGGAACTGAGCATGGGGATGAAACTTTTTCCGTGCAGCCCCACTTTACTCATCAAGCGATCCATTAAAAACGCGGCGCGGGCCATGTAGCCAGTGTCCTCGAGCAAGCCGATGAATAAAAACAGGAGGCAAATCTGTGGCAGAAACACCACGACGGCGCCGACACCTTGAATGACCCCTTTGACAATCAACGCCTGCAAATCGCCGGGGGGGATGATGCGGCCGACCAGGTCGCCGGCGTCACGGAAGAGACCTTGCAAAAGGTCCATGGGCAATTGGGCGAAGCTGAAAATGGTCAGGAACATCACCGCCATGATCGCCACAAAAATCGCCATGCCCCAGACCTTGTGCGTGAGGATGCGGTCGAGTTTGTCGCTGGCAGTTTCGTCCGGCCCGGCGGATTGGGTTATCGCGTCGCGTTGAATGGCGGCGATCCGCGCGTAGCGGGCTTCAATCGGCGCACTGCGCCAATCCACTCCGGCTTTTTCCAATCGTTCCCGCGCGGCGGAGATTTCCGCGGACGGTTTAGATCTGGCATCTGACAAGAGCAGCAGGGCGCGGCCCTTTGCGCCGGCTTGCGGCAACGGGCCGGAGAGGGCCTCCACTTCGGCATCCAGGACGGGCGGCAGTTCGCAAAAGTTTTCCGGGGACGCGGGCAGCGGGCCGGCGCGGACCACCTGGATAATGCGCCGTTGCAGTTCCTTGACGCCGCTGGCGTTGCTGGCGACGGTGGGAACGACCGGGACGCCCAAGGCGACGGCCAGTTTATCCGGGTCGATCAGATGGCCGATTTTTTCGGCAACGTCGGTCATGTTGAGCGCGAGGACTGTCGGGTAACCCAGTTCGATCACCTGCGTGGCGAAGAAGAGATTCCGCTCCAGGTTGGAGGCATCGACAACGACCACGACAGCGGCGGGCGGCGGAACATCGGGCAATTGATGAAGCAGGACGTCGCGCGCGATTTGTTCGTCCAGGGATTGGGGACTGAGGCTGTACGTCCCCGGCAGATCGAGCACGATCATGGGGAAATCGGCGGGGGCGGCCTGAAAACGGCCTTCCTTGCGCTCGACAGTGACGCCAGCGTAATTGCCGACGCGCGCGCGCAAACCGGTCAGCGCATTGAACAGCGTTGTTTTGCCGGAATTAGGATTGCCGGTGAGAACGACATAGGCGGCGGTGGCGGTGTTCCGGGCGGAAGCAAACGGGGGCTGCTGAGGCGACGGCTCAACAGCCGAGACTTCTCCGGCATTGGAATTTGCATCCATTGGCGTTAGTTGGCGGGCCGGACCAAAATTTGTTCGGCATCGTGGCGGCGAAGAGTGAGGTGATAGCCGCGAACCTTGATTTCGACGGGGTCGCCGAGCGGGGCGAAGCGGACCAATTGGACGGAGGTGCCGACGAGGAGGCCCATTTCGAGCAGACGTCCGCGCTGGTCGGGGCGCAGCTTGATTTCACTGACGGTTGCCGCACCGCCGATTTTCAGGGAGGTCAATGGCAGACTATCCTCGGGCATAGCTACGCCACCTTTTTATGCGGAAGCGGCTCGACGAGAATCTTTTCGGCCAGACGGGTGCTGATGCCCAGGCGCGCGTTGCAGACCTGGCAAATGAGATTGGTGTGACGGCTTAGGAGTTTGATTTTCTGTTCCTCGCAAAAGCCCATTTCTCGCAGCCGATGGGTCACCTCCGGCGGTGTGGAGAGCTGTTTGATCCGCACGGCGACGCCAGTGTTGACGCGGCTTAACGGGCACAGAAAAGGCTGAGGACAATGGCCGTCCTCCTCCTCGCCGTGCGAATGCGAGTTATTCACAGCATGAAACTAGGTCAATTGCCTGACAGATGCAAGAGGCAAACGCAACCTTGCAATCCGGCGGGGTTTGGGGTGTGCTGTGGGGCTTATGAAACTTGAGTCCCTCGCGTATTCCTGTAAGCTGAACCATACCTGGACTATCGCCAGCGGAGCGAAAAGCGGCGGCGGAGCGGATGTGGTGCTGACGACGCTGATTCGGCTTTCAGACGGCGGCACGATCGGGCTGGGGGAGGCGCCTTCTTCAACGCGTTACAAGGAATCGCCGGATACCGTCCAGGCGTTTGTGCGGAAAGTCGATGCGGGCCGGCTTTCGTTTGACGACATTCCCGGGAGCATGGAGTACCTGGAGAAGGTGGCGCCGGGGAATTATTCGGCAAAATGCGGCATTAACGTCGCGCTGGTCGATGGGGCGGCGCGAAAGGCGGGGAAGGCTGTGTGCGATTTTCTTGGGCTGGGCTTTTCGGAGAAGAAGCATGTGAGTTCTTTTACGATTGGAATCGATACGCCGTCGATTATCGGAAAGAAAGTGGTGGAAGCGGCGGATTTCCCAATTCTCAAACTGAAGATCGGTGCGCCGGGAGAGTGCGAGAATCTGGCGGCGTTGCGGGCGGTGGCGCCGAAAACAACCGTGAGGGTCGATGCCAACGAGGGGTGGGAAACGAAGGAGGAGGCAATGAGGAATCTCGAATGGCTGGCGAAGGATTCGCACATTGAGTTTGTCGAGCAGCCGATGGCGGCGGGGACGCCGATTGAGGATTTGAAGTGGCTGAAAAAACATTCGCCGCTGCCGTTGTTCGGCGACGAATCGTATCATCAGGCCAAGGATGCGGCGCATTGTGCGGAGTGTTATCACGGCGTCAACGTGAAGCTACTGAAAACGGGGGGAATCAGCGCAGCGTACGACGCACTGAAGGCGGCGCGCAAGGCCGGGCTTAAAACGATGATTGGGTGCATGATCGAGACGAGTGTTCTCATCAGCGCGGCGGCGCATCTGGCGGAATTGACGGACCACCTCGATATTGACGGAAGTTTGCTCACAACGAATGATCCCTACTCCGGCGCGACGGTGGAGAAGGGGGCCGTTTCGTTCGCTTCCGCGACGGAGAAAACGGGGTTGCGGGTCAAGGCGAAAGCAGGCGACCCGTTTGCGGCGGCTTAACCGAGAGTCGGATTTTCCAGGCGGGCAATCCGCTCGTCGATCGGCGGATGGGAGGCGAAGAGGGCGAGGAAACCGCTGGTATGGCCGGAAATCTTGAGCGCCTGAAATGCAGGCTGTTGCTTGCCGACGACGTCTGCGCCCGCTTCGTGGATGGCTTTCAATGCCTTCAACGCGGAAATCATGTGGTCGCGACCGGCAAAACGCGCTCCGCCCGCATCGGCGCGGAATTCGCGCCAGCGTGAGAACCAATTGACCACGATCATTCCCAAAACCATGAAGACGGTTTGGAACACCATGATCATAATCCATTCCATGAAGAAGTTTCCGCCGCGATCATCACGCGAGGAGCCGCGCGACAAGGCGAAGGCGAGGATGCGGGCCAGGAACATCGCGAACGCGTTGACGACACCTTGAATGAGCGTCATGGTCACCATGTCGCCATTGACGATGTGGGTGATCTCGTGGCCGAGTACGCCCTCGACGTCAAATTGGCGCATGTTGCGGAGGAGGCCGGCGGAGACGGCGACAAGGGCGCGGGAACGGCTGGGGCCGGTGGCGAAAGCGTTGACTTCGGGGGAATCGTAAATGCCGACTTCCGGCATCACCGAAAGGCCGGCGGTGCGGGCCAGGTGATAAACGGTTTGCACCAACTGTTGTTCATCGCGGTCCTGTGTATTGGGATCGATGACCTGGACGCCCATCATGACCTTGGCCATCCAACGCGAGAGCAGGAGGGAGATAAACGCGCCGCCCATGCCCCAAATGAAACAGAAAATGAAGAGTTCCTGCGTTCCGCCGAGCCGGCCCACCTGATTGTGGAAAACCAGGCTCACAATGGTGCCGATGGTGAGCATCACCAGGACGTTCACCAGGAACAGGAGTGTCACGCGTTTTGCGACTTGCATAAACTTCATGGCACTAACTTAGGTGCTGCCGCCCAAAATTCAAGGGTAATGCGGACGCCGTTTGGCGCTTGCCTCGCGGGGGCGGCGTGGCACTTTTAGGCCCACGCATGAAAGTCCTCTTTGTTGGCGGAACGGGGTTTATCAGCACTGCGGTCAGCCGCCTGGCGCTGGGCAGGGGCTGGGAATTGTTTCTGCTCAACCGCGGCCAACGGCATTCCAACCCGCCTGGTTGCCGGAGCCTTGTGGCGGACATCGGGAAAGCCGGCGAAGTGCAGGCGGCGATGGGCGGCATGAAATTCGATGTGATCGTGGATTGGGTGGCTTATACGCCGCAGGACATTGAGCGCGACCTGGCTCTTTTCCGGGGACGCACCGGGCAGTATATTTTCATCAGTTCAGCTTCGGCTTATCAAAAGCCGCCGGCGCATTACATCATTACGGAATCCACGCCGTTGCATAATCCGCACTGGGAATATTCGCGGAACAAGATCGCGTGCGAGGAGCGGTTGATGCGGGCGTTTCGGGAAGAAAATTTCCCGGTGACGATTGTGCGGCCGTCGCTGACCTACGATCCGCAACTCCCCATCGCGCTGGGAGGGTGGGGGTGTTACACATTGTGCGACCGGTTGAAGAAGGGGCGTCCGATTATCATTCATGGGGACGGTTCGTCGTTGTGGGTGGTGACGCACGCGGAGGATTTTGGGCGGGGATTTTTGGGATTGTTTGGGAACCCGGCGGCGCTGGGGCATGCGTTTCATATCATTTCGGACGAGGTGCTGACGTGGAACCAGATTTATGGGACGATTGCAGAGGCGATGGGCGTGGAGGCCGAGGTGGTCCATATTCCGAGCGATTTCATCGTGAAGGTGGCGCCAGGGTTGACGGGCACATTGATCGGCGACAAGACGTGGAGCGCGGTTTTTGACAACACGAAGATCAAGACGTGGGTGCCCGGATTTCAGTGCGTGATTCCGTTCCGGGAAGGAATCCGGCGGACGCTGGCCGGCTTCGAAGCGGATGCAAGCAGGAGACGAGTGGACGACGCAGTGAACCAGGAAATGGATACGATCCTGAAAGCGTGGCAAAAGTGAACCCCCAAAGGGGCGATGCGTTTACCTGGGGACCTCGATGCCCAGGGCGTCGGCAAGGTCTATTTCGTGTTCCTGCTCCTGGACGATGATTTCCCGCAGCGTTTCGCTCAGCGCGAATTCTCCCATGGCTTCCGCCTGGCGGATGCGCTCGCGATAATTGGCTACGGTAACGCGCTCATTTTCCAAATCGGCTTTGAGCATGACGACGGGGTCGTCGGAAGTTTTGACAGGCTGAGGGACCACAACGGGGCAGCCGCCGAGGTAATCAATTTGCTTTGCAATTTTGATGGCGTGGGCGAGTTCTTCGCCCGCGTGTTTTTCCAACTCGCGCGCGATGTCGGTGTATTGCGCGCCCTTAATGACCTGGCTGTAAACGACGTAGGCGATGACGGCCTGGTATTCCCGTGACAGGTCGCCGTTCAGCAGATCAATCATTTTTTTTCGTGTAATGCCCGTTTCAGTGGTGGTTTCTTTGCTCATATTTTTTGTGTCCCTTTTCGTTGACCCCAAAATATCACACTTCCAATGACTTCTCGAATTTTGTGAGGTTTTTGGCGCCCTGCGGCGTGATGGCGCCGACGTCTTCCAGGCGGATGCCGCCGATTTCCGAGTAGTAAAGTCCGGGTTCCACAGTGACGACGTGCCCGGCGGCCAGGACATCGCGGGAATTGACGCCGACGCGCGGGGATTCGTGGACATCCATGCCGAGGCCGTGGCCGGTGCCGTGGAAAAAGCCTTGAAGGCGGCCGTTTTTCTTTCCGGTTTTGTAACCCTGGTCGTCAAAGAATTTCTGGACGGCTTTGTGGACGTTGGCGGCTTTGTTTTCCGGCCGGAGTTGGGCGAACGCGAGTTCCTGCGCGCGGGCAACGGTGTTGTAAACACGGCGGACGGCTTCGGTGGCGCGCCCACGGACAACGGTGCGCGTGATGTCGCCGAAGTAACCGGTTTTGCAGGAACGCGGAAAGACGTCCAGGACAATTGGCTCATTGGCGCGCAGGGGGCCGTGGCCGGGCTCGTGTGGATCGCACGCCTGCCGTCCGCCGGCGACGATCGTGTGGCAGGCGGTGCCGCCGGCCTGGAGGATGGCGGTTTCAATAATGCCGCGAAGTTTTTCGCTGGTCAGCGGAACGCCGTGATAGCTTAGCTTGCCGTCGCGAAGGACTTTGGAGGTCTTGAGGGCCTGGATTCCCTCGGACAGGCCGACTTCCGCCATGATGAGGGCGGCGCTGATTTTTTTGATTTCGTCGGCGTTTTTGAATTCGCGCTGGGGGAAGATGCCGCCTTTTTTTACACGGACTTTGATCTTGTAGTTTCGCAATTCGCGGGCGAGGCCGTGGGGGAAATTGGCGGGGACAAAGATTTTGCGGATTTTGCGTTCGTGAAAGAGGAGGCTGATGACGGCGGCCATGCCGGGGCGTTTTACCTTGCGGCGAAGCTTGTCAATGCATTGGTTGTAGGAAAGAACGCGGCAATGAGCGGCCTTGCGGCGGGCGCGGTCCATTTCCAGGTCCGTGACGACGACGTGGCATTTGCCGCCGAGACGGAAATAGATGAAGGGGTCCGGCGTGAACATGCCGACGGCATAGAGCATGTCGGCATCGTGGTCGCTGTCAGCCACGATCAAGAGATTGTCAGACTCATTCATGGGATGGTCGAAACATCAGCATGGGCCGCGGCAAGGTTGCGGTCGGGCTTGAGAAGATGAAAACAATTTGCGGTCGCAAAGGCAACATGAAATGACGAAAATCAACCCGGCGCGCGACGATCAGTACAGAACCACAGTCGGCAGAATATAATAGGGCAAGCCGGCCTTCAAATTGGGCAGGTCCATGCCCAAATCCACCTTGATCGTCGGAGCGTCGCTCTTGCCGAGAAGGTGGGACAAAACCGAGCCGAGATCGAATTGCATGCGGTACTCGACGAGGTTGGCGCTGGGAATGCCGGTGATTTTTTGGGCGCGTTCGACTGCGGCGTGGAAATCGCCCAATTCATCGACGAAGCCGAAATTGAGGGCCTGCTTGCCGGAAAGAATGCGTCCATCGGCGTAATCCTGCCAATCGTCCACGAGGGTCTTGCCATCGCCGTTGTTGAGCGCGGCGGCGTGTTCGCGTCCGATTTTGACGACGGATTTAAACTTGTCGAAGGTCTCGTCGATAAGCGCCTGGACCATCTGGTCCTCCTGGTCGCGAGTTCTTTTTTCCTCATCGGTTAGCACGGCGTCGTCGGGTTCCTGTTCTCCGCTGAGCATGTCTTTAAAGCGCCCGCTTTTGAAGACGTGAGGGCGGACGCCGATTTTATCCATGAGGAGGCGGTAATTGTAGCCGTGCATAATCACTCCGATGCTGCCGGTGATGGTCAATTCGTTGGCGACAATCCAACGGCACGGCACGGAAACATAATAACCACCGGAAGCGGCGAGGGCGCCCATGGAGGCGATCACCGGTTTGTGGGTGTTTTCCTGGAATTGGGTGATCAGCTTGTTGATTTCATCGGAAGCCAGCACTTCGCCTCCCGGGGAGTCCACTTTGAGAATGACGGCTTTCACATCGCTGTCGCGCCCGGCCAGTTTCAACTGTTCGGCGATGAAGTCGGGCATCGTCATGTCCGAATGCTCGATCTCGCCGCCGCTGATGATGCCATCAACATCGATGACGGCGATTTTGTTGTCCGAATTGGTGTGTTCGGTGACGATTTCTTCCAGGCCGTGGGTGCGTTCGAAGGAGGTTCGGCTGCGGGGCACGATGGTATGTGAAATATTGAGTAAGTTTCCAAAAATACTCACGATAAACAGGGCCAGAAAAACCAGCGCCAGGACCATCCAGACCGTGCCGGAACGCCCGCGCGGGGGCGGTGGGGCGGAGAACATAATCGGCGGCGGCGCCAGCGGGGGAGGGGGAGGCGGAGGTGGATTCAACGGCGGTATGTGGGCTGGATCTGGCGGTGGCGGATTGTCATCCATAGCGAACGCAAACTAGCGCAAGGCTTCTGAAACATCAAAGGTTAAAAGCATCCGTCAAGGATGAGCGCGCGGATTTTACCGTGATTAACCTATATTAACCTTGATTGGGCTTGATTGGGCTTGATTCCCGGCCAGGAACTGCGATTTCGTCCGGGATATTGCGTGAGATTCACGCGAGGGATGCCTTCGGCTTGCGCCAGCCGAATCGAATGCGCGGAACCTTTATTAACCTTGATTTGCCTTTATTGTCCCCTATTTCAAAGAGCACCCTTTTACCCGAAAGCGTATTATTCCACAATAAGTTGGGATTGACAAGGGTTTAATGTGACAAAGGTTCCTGGGCGCCGTTGCCCTGATCGTAATAGCGGACGCCGTCCACTTCGGATATATCCAAATACTGCCGCCAAACAAAATCTTTTCCTTTCCACGTCGCCTCCTCGTGATGGGTTTGCGGCGTCCCGACGGCGGGGGCGGGAATCGAGAGGGCTTCGCTGAGGACGCGGCCGGACATTTTTTGCTTCGGCTGAACTCCAAGTATCCAAAGAATCGTGGGGGCGATGTCGATGTTGCCGGTGGGAAGGGTATCGCTCATGCCATGCATGAAATCCGGCCCGAACGCGACGGCGGTGTTGTGCATTTCCGTCGGACTGAGCGTCGCGTGCGATCCTTTGTTGGGTATCGGATAGTCGTGGTCGCAATACATCAGCCCAGGCACGCCGTATTTGCTGGAGTCGGGTTTCCATCGCATGGCCAGGACGATGTCCGGTGCGAATGGCGAATTCATATGGATGTCGGCAAGCGGAAATGTCCCGGAGACGGGTTTTTGGGCAAAAATGACGCCGGCATAAGGCTGGGCTTGCAGGCAGCGGATTACTTTTTCGATTTGACTGCCATCATGGCCGGTGACGTAGAGCAAAACGACGCCGCCGTCGCTAACGGCCAGGATGTCGCCCGGCGCCGGGGTGCCGGAGGGAAATTTGCGGAAGGCAGGAAAGCCGGCCGCCTGGAGCGTGTCGGTGACGTTGATGATTTGCGTCACGGTCGAAAAACCGTGGTCGGAGACGACCATGACGTCGGTGGAATCGAGTGCGTTTTTGTCCTTAAGAACCTGGAGGACGCGGGCAAGGCAGGCGTCGCAATTCTTGATGGCGCGCATTGGGTTGGGAGCGCCGGGGCCTTCCTTGTGCTGGGAATAATCCGGCTCGCCCAGCCAGAGAAGGGAGTAGGGGGGCACGCCGTCCTTCCAAAGCTCGGTCGTCAACGCTTTGGTTGTCCATTGGTCATCTTTGATTTTGGTGGCGCCGGCGGGAGGGAATGCGCCGAGATTGGCGATCAATTTTTCCTTGAGGTCACCGGGGAGCGTTTCGCCCGCAAAAAGAGTCACGCCCAATGCGTCGTCAGCGCGGATGGCGCGGTCGTGGAGCAGGGCGATTGGCTTGGTGCCGGCGATGGCGGTGCAGAGGCCGTTGTGATGCAGAATTTCCGCAACGGTGGGAAAGGCGAGATATTTGTCGTGCGACACCGCATCGCCTTTGCGGACGGTGGCCAGGGATTGAATCTCGAC